>JALXAF010000432.1 GCA_026992375.1 Anaerolineae bacterium | reverse complement strand
CGACGGCGCATTCGCCAAATCGTCAGAGAACAGGGCGCTGACGTCTATATCCTGGCGGAAATTGCGCGACTTCGAACCCTGGCCCGTTATAGCCTTCTTCCCACCGATGATCCCGATGGCGCATTAAGCGCGCTATTGCGAAAATTCGTGAAGTTGTCTGTTCATTGAAAGATGCAATGCTCCAATTGCTAAACTCGCCCCTCAAGTCGCTTCACGCCCGTCACATCTCGTTTCTGGCCGTCGACCTCGCCGTTTTGCTTGTCATTGGCTACGCGTTCTTCTTTCGCGCCACCTTTCCGGACCCGGGCGTAACTATACAGCCGCAAACAGGAATCATTCAAGATGTCGCGCCCCATGGGTTCTTTGAGCGGGTGGGCGCTCGGGTTGACGATCAACTTCTGCTTGTCAACGACAAACCATGGAACAAAGCAACGAGCATCTATGATGGCGCTCGGGTTGGAAAAACTTCAACATGGACGCTAAAACGAGGGCGAGACGTCATCACGTTGACAGCGCTTTTGCAACCTCTCCCCCTGAAACAGCGCGTCCAGAACATTATCCCGCTGCTGGTCGCTCTAATTTACTGGGGCATCGCCACAATTCTCTGGCTGCTTAATCCTGCTCACAAAACTATCCGCCAGTTTTTCATTCTTAGCCAACTTGTGGCCCTGGTGCTAATCAGCGGCAGTCTGGACGCCGCCACGATTCGATGGGGACGAGCGCTTTACAGACTTTCAATCCTGTCCGTCATCCCGGTGACGTTTCATTTCTTCGTCACCTTCCTGCAACAGCACGATAGACCCTTCGTACAGCATCTCATCCGTATCATCTACGGCATCTCGCTGGTGCTGATCGTCCAGTTCATTTTTTCCTGGTTTGGTTTGCCAATCCTCTGGTCGAATGAAGTGGGGAAATTTCTGCGCGCCATTTTCCTGGTGTCTGTGATGCTTCTTGCCGTCGTCCTCTTTTCGTCACACTGGTATAACTCCCCGCCGCTCATTCGTCAGCGGCGACGTCTCATCATCGCTGGAATGCTGGCCAGCATTCTTCCCCTACTGTTGTTTTATTATCTGCCCGCCTCCTTGGGAAAATCCCAGATAATCCCAACGGAGTGGTTATTTTTTTCACTCATATTTCTGCCCTTGGCAGTGGCCTATGCGCTTCAAAGCGGCGAGTTGGGAACCATCGACTGGTTTTTGAATCGCACATTGGTTCACATCCTTCTTTTTGGACTGATGGCGGGTCTTTACGCTGGCCTTTTTTGGCTGTTGACAGCAATCTTTCCGCAGAGCCAGGATTTTTTCCCGCTCTTGGCCACGCTTCTGGCTGTCGTCCTGGCAATCCTCTTTGCCCCTCTGCATCGATTCTTTCAGTACTGGGTGGATCAACTTTTTTATCGGGGGTGGTATGATTATCAGTCAGTTGTGGAACAAACAGGGCGGGAACTGGCGGCAGTCGAACATCCACAAGAACTAGCGCAGGTTTTGCTTGAAAACGTCACAACCGCTATGAAACTGCATTGCGCTTGTATCGTGCTTCCTTTTTCGACCACCGGTTCCGGCGGAAGGATCTTTACGCATGGCCCTGAAGACTGCCCCATGCGGGCTTTCTCCAACCCTTCCATCTCTTTGGATAGTCCTTTCCACCTCACCCTGAAGAACCTTGAGTCCCCCATCGAAACAATCCATCTACGTCGTCGAGCGCCCATCTCCTTGGTCGACAAGACAGAGGAGGCGCTTCTTTCTTGTCCCTACGCCTATTTATGGTTGCCTACGACGCTGGCTGATGATGCGGACTCAGGAGAGCAGACGACGACATTGATCGTCGGGCCGAAATACGGGCATGAAACCTTCAGCGAAGAGGACAAAACGATTCTCGACGCCCTTGCCCGACAAACCGCACTGGTCGTGCGAAATCTGAGACTCCTCATCCAGTTACAACGCCGGGAAGAAGAACTCGTTCATCTCTACAAAAATCTGACATACGCCCGAGAAGAGGAGCGTAAGCGCATCGCCCGAGATCTCCACGACAACATCATTCAGAATATCCATGTCATTTATCGCAGCATCACAGATCGTCATGTGCTTTCACCCGAAATGGCCGAAGCCAGCCTGGATGAGTCGGCGCAATGGCTGAAGCAAACCATGAATGACGTCCGTCGCATTTGCAACGATTTGCGTCCGGCCGCACTGGATGTGTTGGGGTTGGCCGACGCGCTTCGCTCCCACGCCGATCTCATTGCCAGCAAAAGCGACCTCGATATCGACGTTTTCATCAAAGGAGACGACACAATTACGCTGCCGCCAGAGACCGAGAATATGCTCTTTCGGATAGCGCAGGAAGCTCTATGGAATATCGAAAAACATGCTGATGCACAACATGTGACAATCATCCTCGAATTTCCCGAAAATGCGCCTCCTCCTGCAAATGCAATGCTTCACATGGCAATTCAGGATGATGGCAAAGGCTTCGACGCCATCCCCGGGTTCGATGAACTCCTGGCCCGAAAAGCCTATGGCCTTTTGAATATGCACGAACGGGCCGCCATGATTGGCGGGCGATTGCAAATTCGCTCCAAAACTGGACAGGGAGCCGTCATCGAGGTCACGGCGCCCGTGGTCTCCCCCGACGACGCTTCCGGGGCTACCGGTGTAACGCTCGAATAAACGCAAGGGATTTCAGGCGGCGTTCCAGCAAATAACGCAGATAATCGCCCATCAGCTTCTCGACCTGGCGCATGGAGCCGGGCGAGAGCTGCAACCGCATGATGTGATTGTAGGGCTGGGTCTGGATGTAGCGCAGCACCTTCAGAGCGTTTAGGGGGATGGGTTGGGCCTCGGACGCACCCTCGCCATGTTTTGGGCACAGCACGCCGCCCCGCTCGTGGCTGAAGTAGTTGGTCACAGGCTGGATGCGCTCGCCACATTGTACGCAATTGAAGAGTTGGGGCGCAAATCCCGCGTGCTGCAATAGCGCCAGCTCATACCAGCGCCCGGTCAGAGCCGGATTGGGCGAGACTTCCAGCCGCCGAAAAGCATTCAGCAGCAGCTCGTAGAGCTCAGGATGTGGGTCATCTTCCTGCACGAACGCATCCAGCAGCTCGCAGAAATAGTAGGCGTATGCGGTCAGGTCCAGGTCTTCTCGCAGCTTGCGAAAGCTGGTGACCGTCTGCGCGCCGGTGACAACGTCCCAGGTCTTGCCCCTGGCCAGCATCAGCGAGACGTGGGTGAAAGGCTCAAGATGCCCGGCCTTGCGACTGGTGGGCTTGCGCACGCCCCTGGCGATGACTGCGCGCTTGCCATACTCGGGCGTGAAGATGGTGAGCACCCGGTCGGCTTCGCCCTGCTCCCTGCGTTTGAGGATGACGGCTCGGGTGCGATAAACGCGTTCGCGGCGGGAGGGCATGGGGATTTGGGATTGCGAATTGCGAGTCCACTGCAACAAGATCATTTCACCACGGAGACACAGAG
>JALXAF010000431.1 GCA_026992375.1 Anaerolineae bacterium | reverse complement strand
ACTGATCCCGTCGTGAGGTTGTTGATGAAAAGTCTGGCCGATATTCAGAAAGTCCATCATCGCTCTACGTTGCCGGGGACGCCCGAGCCAGCGTGGGAGGTTGCTTTACTCTTTCCGCCTCAGGGGCGGTGGAGCGAGGAGGATTATCTGGCTCTGGAAACCAACAGGCTGGTCGAATACAATAATGGGTCTATCGAGGTGTTGCCCATGCCTACGCTCACACATCAGCGCATTGTATTGGCGTTCATCAAATTGTTGTTGGCGTATTTGTCGGAACATCCAGTTGGGGAGTTTTTTCCTGCTCCCGTGCGCTTGCGTTTGAGGGAAGGACGTTATCGCGAGCCCGATCTGGTTTTCGTTTCCGACATCCACGCTTCGTGGAAGCATGAGCAGTATCTCAGCGGCGCCGACTGGGTGCTGGAGGTGGTCAGCCCTGATGATCCGGCTCGGGATTATGTGGTCAAGCGACGAGAGTATGCCGAGGCGGGCGTTCCAGAGTATTGGATTGTCGATCCTGAGAAAATGTTGATTTTGGTGCTGACCCTCGCGGATGAAGGCGTCTACCGGGAAGCGGGCGTTTTTCGGCCGGGTGAAACGGCGGTTTCTTCGGTGCTCGATGGTTTTCGGGTGGCGGTTTCTCAGGCGCTTTTGCAAGATCAGAAATGATCGAGGTCAGGCGTTGTAGGTTCCGGCGGTGATGTCGGTGAGGGATGGCGCCCATTCGGTGTGGAAGAACTGGCCGCGGGGTTTATCCACCCGCTCGTAGGTGTGAGCGCCAAAGTAGTCGCGCAGGGCCTGGATGAGATTGGCGGGCAGGCGTTCGCTGCGATAGCCGTCGAAATAGGCCAGGGATGCGCTCATGGCGGGGGTGGGGATGCCCAGGCCGATGGCGACTTTGAGCACCGTGCGCCAGTTTCCTTGCCGCCCCACCACACCTTCACGGAAGAAGGGGGCCAGAAGCAGGTTGGGCAGGTCGGGGTTTTCCTGATAGGCCGCGGTGATGTCGTTGAGAAAGGCGGCGCGAATGATGCAGCCGCCCCGCCAGATGCGGGCGATCTCGCCGTAGTTCAGGTCATAGCCATATTCCTCCGACGCGGCCCGCAGCAGGCTGAAGCCCTGGGCGTAGGAGATGACTTTGGAGGCGTAGAGCGCGTCTTCCAGGGCCGGGACCAACGTGTCTTTGTCACCCGCGGTGACTACGTCCGGCCCTGCCAGCGCTTTCGACGCGGCCACCCGCTCCTCTTTATGGGCGGAGAGGGCGCGGGCGAAGACGGCTTCGGTGATGGTGGTGGCGGGGATGCCCAGATCCAGCGCATTCTGGCTGGTCCATTTGCCCGTGCCTTTCTGGCCCGCGGCGTCCAGGATGAGGTCGATGATGTATTCGCCGGTCTCCTCATCCTTGTGTTTGAAGATGTCGGCCGTGATCTCGATGAGGTAGCTGGCGAGCGGCCCCTGATTCCATTGGCTGAAAACCTGGTGCAGTTCCTGGTTGTTCATGCGGAAGCCGCGATGCAGGATGTCGTAAGTTTCGGCGATGAGTTGGATGTCGCCATATTCGATGCCGTTGTGCACCATCTTGACGTAATGCCCGGCGCCGCGCGGGCCCAGATAGGTGACGCAGGGCTCGCCATCCACTTTGGCGGCGATGGCCTCGAAGATGGGGCGCACCAGTTCGTAGGCTTCTTTCTGGCCGCCGGGCATGAGGCTGGGCCCCCACAGCGCGCCTTCCTCGCCGCCCGAAACCCCTGTGCCGATGAAGAGCAGGCCCTTTTCTTCCAGCTCTTTGGCCCGTCGCTCTGTGTCCATGAAGAAGGAATTGCCGCCGTCGATGAGCAGGTCGCCCGGCTCCAGCAGGGGGAGGAGTTCATCGATGACGGCGTCCACGGGCCAGCCCGCCTTGACCATGATCATGATCTTGCGGGGGCGGCTGAGGGAGGCGACCAGTTCCTCGGGCGAGTAGGTTGCGGTGATGTTTTTGCCCGCGGCCGGGCCCTGGATGAATTTGGTGGTTTTGGAGCCTGTGCGGTTGAAGACGGAGACGGAAAATCCGTTTCGCTCCATATTCAGGACCAGGTTCTGGCCCATGACCGCCAGGCCGACGAGGCCAATGTCGTTTTGGGGCATGATGATTGCTCTTTTGAGAGTGTGATGTTTTTGGATTATGACAGGCGTTTTTTCAAGCGCTTGTACACTTCGTTGTGTTCATGTCTGGCGATTGCGATAACCAGGACGATCAATTGATCATCTTTCACCTGATATAGCAATCGATAGCCGGAGGCCCGAAGTTTGATTTTGTAGACATTCTCAAATCCGCGTAGCTTGCTGGCGGGCATGCGCGGATTCTGTAATCGTTCCCGTAGTTTCTTCTTTAATTGGCGCTGAATTGCAGGATCGAGTTTGCGCCATTCTTTCAATGCCTGGGGCAAGAATTGCAACTTATAGCTCGTCGATGTTGACATCAATGGGCGTTTCTCCTTCCTCCAGCCGCTTACGAACAATTTCCGCGAGTTCCTGGTCCTCGATGGCCTCCAACATGGCTTCATACACGTCTGCGGGGACGAGGTATGCCGCAGGGCGATTGTGATTCAGTATGGCAACAGGCTCACCGGCCGCTTCTCGCAACAGGGCTGTGGGGTTTTTCTTGAGTTCGGAGATGCTTGCTGTGTATTTTGATAAAATTTGCTCCATTTTTGTCTCCTTTTCGGGCTCTTAGTTTAGATTAAATTATAGCGCAGTTTTTGTGTAAGATCAAACGGTGAGACGACAGAGCATGTTACTAAGCATCCATAATTGTGTCATAAAGCGCCATCTGGCGTTGTATGGCGGCCTGGTAAATGGCGTGATGTGCGGGGTTCGGCTGCCAGGTCTCGCCCAGAAGATCAGGCGCGGCGCTCAGGTCGGGGAGGACGCCCAGGGATTCCAGGGCGAGGAGGGCCGCGCCTCGGGCCGTGGCTTCCTCCGCCCGAGAGAGGGTGACGGGGCGCCCCAGTGCGTCGGCCATGATCTGGCCCCAGGTGGATGAGTGCACCAACGCGCCGCCGCCGGCGATGATCTCGGGATCATCGGGCAAGAGGGTGCGAAGCTGTTGGTAGACCAGGGCGATGCGATAGGCCACGGCCTCCATGCCCGCGCGCAGGATGTCCAGCGGGGTGGTGGCCAGGGTGAGGCCGTGGATGGTCGCTCGGGCGTCGCCGCGCCAGCCGGGGCTGCGTTCGCCCGCCAGGAAGGGCAATACAGTGAGCCCGTGTCCGTCCGGGGGCATTTGAGCCAGCGCGGCTTCAAGCTCGCTTAAGCGGACGTCCGAAACCGGCTTAAGCCGGTCTTCCTCCACCCGTAGCACGCGTTTCATCCAGGCGAACACCATGCCCCCCTCGGTCAGGGCGCCGCCCGGCAGCGAACGCCGCCCGTCCACCCGATAGCACCACAGGCCCGAGGGCAGGGAGGGCAAATCAGCAGTGGTGACCGAGCGCATGGCGCTGGATGTGCCCACGGTCAGCGCCACCCGGTCGGGCGCGACCGCGCCGCTGCCGATGTTGGCGGCCGCGCCGTCGCCAATGGCCGGGAACCAGGGGACGCGGGCCAGCGCTGGCCAGCGGCGGGCGAATTCGGGCTTCAGACCCCTGCGAGGGTTCGACGAATCTGTCAGAGGAGAAAGATGCCGCTGATCCATTGGCAGCCCTGCCAGCAATTCATCCACCCACACCAGCCTGCGCCGGTCCAACAGGCCCGACCACGACGCCGCAGAGTAGCTCACTGCGGTCTCGCCGAAAAGCGTCAGCTCCAGATACTCACCCAGGGTGAGCCAGCGCGCCACCCGGGCGAAGCCTTCGGGCCAGGTGTGATACAGCCAGCGCAGCCGCGCGGGCCAGTAGCTGGGATGAAATCGGCAGCCGGTGCGATTGTGGAACGCCTCCTCGTCGAAGTCCGCTTTCAGGCCCGACGTTTCGCCGGCCGACCGGGTGTCGGCGTAAGTGGTCAGCGGAAAAACCACCCGGCCATCTGCGTCCACCCCCAGCAGATTCGTGACAAACGTATCCACGGCCACGCCGCCGATGTCCTTCGCCCGTTCGCCCGCCTGGGCCAGGGCTGTGTCGATAGCCCGAAAAACACCCACCAGCAGCTCGTCCGCATCCGCCTCGGACGCGCCGGCGGGCGTGGTGCGCAGATGCACCGGCTCCCGCGCCTCCACGCCCGGCACGCGCGCACCCCGGGCATCGAACAGCAACACGCGCAGGGAGGACGAGCCGATGTCCAGGGTGAGGATGGTGGGGGTTGGGTGGAGAGGCGCGGCGGCTGGCGTCATAAAGTTTTACACCTGAAAAGCTACTGTCCCAGCTTTGGCAGTGCGTACACCGGTCGCCAGCCCTCGCTCATGGGCTTCTTCACGAAAGGCGCCATTTCTTCATCGGTGCGCAGGGTCACTTCCTCGATGGGAGGCAGCACGCCCGGCGGGAAGGCCTGGCGAATGTCCTCGATGAGGATGGTGAGGTAGCGCAGGATCATGGCCAGGGGGCGCTTGGCCTTGTACGCGTCAGCATCCGCCGCATTGCCCACGACGCCCTCGGGCGTGGCCGCGATCTCGATGGCAAAATGCCCTTCACCCTCCGACCACTTGCTGGGGCGATGATAGGGGTCCACCGAGGTGTCGAAGTGGCCATCGGGCAGATAGCCCTTGCCCTTGGTGTTCACGGCCAGGTCCATATCCACCATGTCGGGGAAGAGATAGAGGGCCAAGGAGGTCTCGGCCTCTTCCGCATGGACGAAGTTGCTGCCGTAATCGCCCCCGCGGTCGGCGGTGTAGAAGGCCTCGCGCACGGCCCGGTGCCAGTCCATCACCCGGAAGATGCCGGGAAGCTGATAGCGCTTCTGGAACTGCTGGATGACCGATTCCAGCATCCACAGATGCCCGTGATTGTTGACCATGATCTGCTTGCGGTAGCCCATGTTCCACAGGCCCAGCATCACATCGATCATGTAGTTGCGGGCGATATCCTCGCGCACAGGGATGGTGCCGGGCATGCCATAGTGATGGTAGGGATGGGAGCCGAAGTTCAGCGGGGGCAGCGTCAGGCCAATGGGGATGTCCTTTTTCAGGAAGTAGCGGCGCACGCCTTCGATGATCTGGCTGACGAACAGGGTGTCGGTGGCGCTGGGCAGATGCTCGCCATGATATTCGGTGCAGCCGATGGGGATGAGAATGATGTCGTTCTTCTCGATCTCCTCATGTAACTGTCGGCCTGTCATCATCTGCATGTAGACGCCCGGTTTGCTCCATTCCACCGGCGACACATTGCCCTCGTCCATGCCATATTCGGCCAGGATATCGTTGATCTCAGCTTCGCTGGCCTCGAAAATGGCCTTCTTCATGCGGCCAATGGGGTTGTCCTCGAAGAAGACCGTTGGATTTGGGGAAGGCAGCCAGCCAGGGGGAAGTTGTTTGTTTGTCATGATAATTTCTCCGGAAATCAGAAAGGCGTGTAGATTGTGGTTTGGATTTGCTTTCAACGATGGGGCGTAATGCGTGATGCGTAATGCGTAAGGCCCTCACGTATCACGCATTACGCATTACGTTGTTGCAAACTCGCCCAACGATATTTGTGAAATAGTGATGCTTTATCCGAGATGGACTTGCACAGGGCGGTTGTTTCGATACGACTCCCACGCCGCGTAGCCCATGACCACGGGGATGCGGCCATCCACGCCCGTCACCGGCGGGGTCTTGTCCTCGCGGATGGCCTCCAGAAACGCAGCCATCTCGTTCCGATAGGCTTCGGCGTAGCGCTCCAGGAAGAAGTGGAGGGGTTTGGCGCTGTGCACGCCCGCGGCGTCCGCCAGCATGGCCTGATCGGGCTTTACATTCCCCACCATCACCACTCCCTCCGAACCGAAGACCTCGACCCGCTGGTCGTAGCCATAGACCGCGCGGCGGGAGTTGTCGATGGCTCCGATGACGCCGTTGCGGAATTTGAGGGTGATGAGCGCGGTGTCGATGTCACCCGCCTCGCCCATGGCCGGGTCCACCAACACCCCACCGGCGGCGTAAATTTCGCTCACTTCGTCGCCAATGAGGAAACGGGCCATGTCGAAATCGTGGATGGTCATATCCAGGAAGATGCCGCCCGAGACCTTGATGTAGTCGAGGGGTGGGGGCGCAGGGTCGCGGCTGGTGATGCGCAGGATGTGGGGCTCGCCGATGGCGCCCGAGGCCACCAGCTCCTGCGCCCGGGCGAAGCTGGGGTCGAAACGGCGGTTGAAGCCGATTTGCAGCTTCACCCCCGCCCCGTCCACCGCGGCCAGGGCGCGATCGATGCGGGCGAGATCGAGATGGATAGGCTTTTCGCAGAAGATGTGCTTGCCCGCGGCCGCGGCCTGCTCAATGAAATCGGCGTGGGTGTCGGTGCTGGAGCAGATGACCACCGCATCGATGGCGGGATCGTCAAAGATGGGGCGGGGGTCGGCGTAGGCGTTGGGGATGTCGAAATCAGCCGCGGCTCGCTGCGCGGCCTCCTCGAAGACGTCGGCCACGGCCAACAGCCGGGCTCCGGGGAGATGGCGGGTGAGGTTCTCGGCGTGGATGCGGCCAATGCGCCCCGCGCCGATGAGACCAAAGGTGATGGTTCGAGTGGACATGGTTTCAAACCTGAAGACTTGAATTGTAACTGCTAACGTAGTCTGTTTTCGGTGGCTTGGCGTCTGCTGCAGCAGGCCCCCCCTCGCTCCCCTCCCGCAGAGCGGTGGGGAAGACCTCTCCGCCTGCAAAATTCCTTTGCAAACCAGCGGCTCCCTCTCCCGCAAAGGAGCGGAGCGACTGGGCGGGGGAGGGTTATAAAAGGGGTGCAAACGCTCAGCGGCCAAGGCTGCAAAACTGACGAACGCTGTCTTGAACGTTGGCCCAGCAGGCCTACCTTAGCAGTTACAAAAATCTGTGAAATCCGTGCAATCTGTGGTTGAAAATACCGTTTCGAGAGGCCAAAATCATTTTCGCCAGACTCCAGTTTCTTATCTGGGTTTGGATGCGCAATGCCTCAAGCGTCATGCGTCAAATGTCAAAGAAGCCTGGCGGTGGTTTTCTGTCGATGACGTTTGACGTTTTACGTCTTGACGTGAGGCTTTACCACTGCGGCCGCACCATGATCTTGCCATCCTTGCGCTCGGTGGCTTTGGCGATGGCGTCCACAGTGTCGTCCAACTTGTAGCGGGCGGTGATGATGGGGCTCAGGTCCAATCGGCCCGAGGCCACCATGCGGATGACGTTGGGGAAGGTTTCATGGCCCGAATGCCCCTGGGCTCCGAAAACCTGGCTGCGCCGCACTTGCAGCACTTCCAAGAACATGGGCACACGTTTGGCCGCGCGGCCAATCTGCACGATTTTGCCATTGATCGCCAGGGATTTCTCCATCTCGGGCACGGTGAGATGGGGCGCTCCCGCAGCCTCGACCATCATGTTGAAGCCCTCGCCCTTGCTGATCTCCATCATCACTTCGTGGGGTGAGACCTCGCGCGGATCGTAAACGTAATCCGCACCCACCTTTTGGGCCAGGTCCCGGCGTTCGGGCGAGATCTCGAAGGAGACGATTTTTCCCGCGCCCGCGGCCTCCAGCAGGCCCACCGCGGCCAGACCGATGGGCCCGGCCCCGAACACGGCGGCGTAATGGCCCGGGCGAATGCCGCCGCCCCGCTCGAAGATGCCGTTGTAGGCCACAGTGGTGGGCTCGGTCAGCGCGGCCAGCTCCACGCCCTTTTCCACGCCGTGCCGCTCCAGGATGCCATCCACCTTCCAGCACAACTTCTCGTCCACCGCGATGTATTTGGCAAACGCGCCGGGAATGGTGAAGCCGATCTCCTCCAGATTTTCGCAATGGTTGGGATAGCCGTTGCGGCAGGGGGTGCAGCGCCCGCACCAGACCATCTCCTCGGTGGTGACGTAATCGCCCACCTTGAGCGAAGTCACCTCGGAGCCCACTTCCACCACCTTGCTGGAGAATTCGTGGCCGAGGATGGTGGGGAATTTTGTGAGGCCCGGATAGAGGATGTATCCCTCCTCGTCGGTCTCGTAAAAGTGCATGTCGGAGCCGCAGACGCCGCACGCCTGCACCTCCAGCAGCACGTCGTGGGGGCCCACCTGGGGATCGGGCCATTCGCGCACCTCTAGCTTGGGGTATCGCCACACATTGCTGCCGGAGATGGCTTTGCCTGTTTCTTTCTCCCAGTCACTGACTTTGTAATCAGGACGGGGGTCCCATTTTGCATCGAGAAGTAAACCTTTCATGTTTTACCTCGTGATTTGAAATGATTTGAGTTGGGGTTTGAGAGGAGAAATGGCGTCCAGTGCCCGAGGTCCGCAGCCTGTCGCATTATGAATGTTCACAAATTAAATCGGTCATAGCGGCGTTCGCCACGTCCGCCCGGCGATGAAGTCGCCGGGCTACAGAACAGCGCCGGATAAATCCGGCTAGCCCCGCAGGGGCGCTGTTTCTAGCCGGGGGACTTCATCCCCCGGCGCTGGCGGCCGGTGAGAAGCACCCCTTGGCCTATGACCAGATTATTTTGTCAATGTTCATCATGCGAACTGACGAGCGAAAATAGACGAAAGGACGAAAAGCGTATCAGTCTAACTTTGTCGAGCCTGGTCTGGGGGCATCCGCGTCTGAGAGCCACATTCGTCTGTCATTCAGAGTGCGCACACGTGTGCTCACGGCAAAAAAGAAAAATTGCGCCCGGGCGGTGTGCGCTGCTCACTGGCTACTGAATCCACTCACGGCTCATCGCCCGCCGCCCATCGGGCCAGCGCCTCCACAGCCTGCTTGTGCACGTGGATCTGGGTGGGGGTGGCGTTGTGGCCCAGGACCAGCAGGATGGCGGCTTCGGCGTAGTGTTCGGAGGGGATGTCGGCCCAGACGTCGGCCGTGACCGCGGCGTTGGCGGGCCGCCAGGGCGTGTCGGACGAAAAGCCCTCGGCCGCGAGGAAGGCCGGGCGCATGTCCGCTTGCTGCGGGCATTGGAATTCGATGTGATGCGCCCATTCGTGGATGAGGGCAGCCCGCAGCCGGGCGGCCGAGGCAGGCACGCGCACGACGACGGTGGCGGTGTCGGGGTCGTATCCGGCCCGGGCCGGGAGTTGGTAAGACGCCTGCAATCGGACGTCTCCGAAGCAGTGGGTTCGGGCGGCGAAGGTGGCGAGGAAGCGAGCCCAGGTCTCGTTGGCCAGGGCTGCAAATCCCTCATCCACCGACGATTCGATGATGAGCCGGGGCTGAGCCTGCCGGGGAGGAAGCTGACGGGTGGGATTCACTGCCAGCGTCATCCCCAGCAGGCCAATAATCAAACCCGTGGCGAGGATCGTATCGAAGACTCGCATGGGGGGGCGCTGCTCAGGCGGCGGCCTGATTTTCCAGGTCCTTGCGGCGGGCGATTTCGTTGAGTTCGTGGCTCAGGGCTTCCAGCTCATCCACGCCCGACATGGCCCGGACCAGCTCTTCCCGGCTGATCTCATCTTTCTTCCAGATGCCCAGGGTTTTGCCGCGCTTGAGCACGATGAAGCGGTCGCCGACCGCGTAGGCGTGGTGGGGATTGTGAGTGATGAAGACAACGCCCAGGCCGCGAGTCTTGGCCTGCACCACGTACTTGAGCACCACGCCCGCCTGCTTGACGCCCAGGGCCGCGGTGGGCTCATCCAGAATCAGGACTTTGGCGCCAAAGTAGACCGCGCGGGCGATGGCGATGGACTGACGCTCGCCGCCCGACATGGTGCCCACAGCCTGATTGGGATCGCGGATGTCGATGCCCATTTTCGCCATCTCTTCCCGCACCGTCTTCTTGGCGAAGGCCGCGTCGAAGCGTTTGAACGGGCCCCAGCCCTTGGTGGGCTCCAGGCCCAGGAAAAAATTGCGCCAGATGGGCATCAGCGGGATGAGAGACAGATCCTGGTAAACGGTGGCGATGCCCCGTTCCAGCGCCTCGCGGGGCGAATTGAGGGTGATGGGCTGGCCCTCGAAGTAGTATTCGCCTTCGGTGGGCTGGTGCACGCCCGAGAGGATTTTGATGAGGGTGGATTTGCCCGCGCCGTTGTCGCCCAGCAGGCAGGTGACTTCGCCCGCATAGACTTTGGCCGAGATGTTGCTTAGGGCGATGACGCTGCCGAACAGCTTGCTGACGTTTTTGACTTCCAGGATTGGCTGCGCGCTCATGCTTCACCCTCCTCTTTTGCCAACTCGCCGCTTTCGACTTTGGCTTTGGCCATGGCTGTGGTCATGGCCTCGGCCCGCTTGCGGGTGTAGTTGTTGACCAACACCGCCACCAGCAGCATCACGCCCAGGAAGGAGTAGAACCAGTCGGTGGGCCAGCCAGCGAAGACGATGCCCACCCGGGCCATGCCAAAGATGAGCGCGCCGATGGCAGCGCCTACAACCGAGCCATAACCGCCCGTGAGCAAACAGCCGCCAATGACCGCGGCGATGATGTACACGAACTCCTGGCCGATGCCCTGGCTGGCCACCGCAGAGCGCAGCCGCACGTCGTTCATAATACCCACCAGCCAGGCGGCCCCGGCCGTGGTCATAAACAAGGCGATTTTGACTTTGATGGCGGGCACGCCCACGTTGCGGGCGGCATTGGCGTCGCCACCGGTGGCGAAAATCCAGTTGCCCCATTGCGTGCGTTGCAGCATCCAGGCGCCAATGATAGCGATGATGATCCACCAGATGAAAGAAGTCCAGAGCTTCTCGCCGAGGAGCGTGATTTCGGTGTTGAAAAAGGCGCGAGATGTGGCGAATCCCGCCACCTTGTCGATGCCGCTGACCCGCACTTGATCGGTCAGCAGTTTGGTGACGCCCACATTGGCCCCGCGCAGAATGAAGAAGGTGGCCAGGGTGACGATGAAGCTGGGGAGGCCGGTCTTTACCACCATGAGGCCGTTGACATAGCCCACTGCCAGGGCGAACGCCAGGGCGATCAGGGCCGCTATCCAGAAGTTCAGGCCGAGCTGGGTGGAAAGCAGGCCCGCTATCAGGCCCGCGGTGCCGGTCATCACGCCCGCGGAGAGGTCGAATTCGCCGCCGATCATCAACAGGGCTACGGCGATGGCCATGATGCCCAGGGTGGAGGAGGAGTCGATGATGCGGGCCAGTCCGCCCAGCCCGATCCAGTGCTCGGGCGTGATGAAGGCGAAGAACAGCCACACCACCAGCGCCCCCAGCACCGCGCCCACCTCGGGCCGCCGCAGGATTTTGCCCATGGAGCTGATCTCGGCCACTCGCTCATCCCTTTTGGGCGGACTGGTTGTCGTTGCTGCCATGTGACGCTCCTTGCGTGTGGGGGAGGGTGCGACGCACTTCCCAAACGGGCTTAAGCCTGTTTCCAAGTGCGTCGCACCGGGGTGCTTGATGATTAGCGGGTGCCTTTCTCCGCCAATGCCTTCACTTGCGCGGCGTTGGATTTATCCACGATGCCCGGGCCGGTCAGCACAGGCTGTCCGCCGCCAACGGTGTTCAGGTTGA
>JALXAF010000430.1 GCA_026992375.1 Anaerolineae bacterium | reverse complement strand
AGCTCCAACATTCCGGTTCACCTCGACGACAATGGGCTTGGGACTGACGGGGGCGGGCGCGGGCGCTGATGACGCCGTCGTCTCCTGCTGCTGCGAGGTGGAGAGCGGCTCCTGGGCGGGCGCACAACCTACCAGGACGCCAGCGATGAACCCGCCCAGAATCAGCAGGACGAGAATGCTCCATTTACCAGGTCGTTTCATAGTTTTCCTCCTCAGTATGCTACATCGGGGTTGGCGATATAATATGACATATTTTGATGACCAACGTGTTTATGGCACGAGACGCAATGCTTGTCCGTCTCGCCCGAGAAATACTCTTTGTGGGGCAAATAAGCCTTGTGATTGCGTTTGGTGGCTTCCAGCAGATTGCCGTGACAGCTCAGACAACCGGAATCGTAGGTGTATTCCTCCCGTCGCTCGCGCATGGCTTCCCAATCGATCTGACTTGTGTCTGTAAACCATTCCACCCGCAGATCATGAAGACCCTTCACCGCCTTGCTGATGAAATAAGCGGAAGAGCTGCTGTTGTCTAGATGGCAGTTGGTGCATGAGGCCTGAACGCCGAATTCAGAGGCTCCCCCGTGGATGTCCTTCTCATACGCTGCCCAGAAAGGTTTCATAGTGTGGCATTGGGCGCAGAATTCCGCGTGCGATGTGCGATTAAGCCCCTCATCTGTAATGACCCACGAAAGATAAGCGAAAACAGCCGCCAGAAAGCCGACGACTACGACAGTGATCAGAATGCGCAGCCATTTAGGGAGTTTTTGGAGAAAATTTCTCATTTGCTGAATGTCTTTTGTGGCGAATGGCTATCTTATGCACTCGTAGATGAATGACGGTTAAATCGAAGTGGCTTAACCTTAATTTTACATGAGATTCCGCGCTGTGTCTTTGCAAAAATGCAACTTACAGCAGAGAAATATCCATCTTGCTTTTTTCGCCGATTTCTCTTCCTCTCCGCTGTCGTTAATTCGCCACGTGCAAAAGCGCTGGGCTGTTATTTATGACAGGGCAGTCGCTCGGGCGAACGCAGCAGAATGCGTCTGCGCCCGGTGACGATGATCTCCTTCTCTTCCCATTTGTGCAAGACTCGGGATACGCTGTAGATATTCGTGCCCGCCATCTCCGCCAGATCTCGATGCGTCAGAGGCATGTTGATCAGAATCCCCTCATCCTGCTGTTTGCCCATGTGCTGGGCCAGCAACAGGAGCGAATGGGCGATGCGCTGCTCCACTCGTTCCGTGGCCAGTTGTTGCACCTTGTTCTGCAAACAGATGACGCGGTCCGTCAGCGATGATAGCACATTCAGCGTCAGTTGCGGCGTCCTGAGTATTTTGCCCCGGATGACCGCCGCATCCCAGACGTAGAACTCGGACCCTTCGATGGTTTCGGCCGAAATGGGATATTGTTTGTCGGTGAGGGCCACGAAAAAGCCCAGGTGCATGCCCGGCCCGATGATGTCGATGATCACGCGTTTGCCATCGGGCGTCAATAGCAGCAGCCTGATCTCGCCAGAGAGCAATATGTAGCAGAGATTGGCTTCATCTCCCTGGTTGAAGAGAGATGCGCCCGCACGAGCGCGTCGAATGCGCCCTTCGGCCAGAATCGCTTCGCAGATATCGCTAGGCAGGCTCTGCAAGATGTCCGTCTCGCAGACCAATGATCGGATATTTGGGGATGATGAAGCGTTCGAATGGCGGTCAGCGCGCCGGGACGAGATTTTTGCGATGCTGTGGACGCTCATAGACTTACATTATCTCGTTTGGCATTGACTTTTGCAAAACGCGTGCTTCTCAGCGTCTCCCCGGGCGAGGTTTCAGATAATATTTTGAGTTTGACTGACCTGTTCTTCTTCTGGCCGGAATTTTGACATTCCCACTGGTTCCGGGTACCTTTCTGATGAAAAAACAGCGTGCTTTCTCCAATCGAGGTATCTATGCAACGACTTACTCCCAAAGGTCGCGTCTCCGAAACGAAATTACGCGTCCGTTACGCCGAAACGGACGCCATGGGCATCGTGCATCACAGCAGCTACATCCCCTGGTTCGAACTGGGCCGTTCCGACTGGCTGCGCGAGGCGGGATTGCCATACAGCGAATTCGAGCGGATGGGCTATTATCTCACCGTCACTGAGGTCTGCGCCCGCTATTACCACCCCGCCGTGTACGATGAACTAGTCACAGTGTTCACCTGGGTGGAGGAGGTGCGCAGCCGCGCTGTCACACTGTCGTACGACATCCGCAACGAACAGGGAAAGCGTCTGGTCATGGCTTGCACCAAACACGTGTGCATCACCCACGACGGTAAGCCCGCCCGGCTGCCCGATGCGTTGTACGAGCTGCTCAGGGCACAGGTGGAAAAAGCAAATGAAGCCACCGAGCGTTAAAGCGCCAGCTTGTATGCAATATCCCATCCCCGGGATTTGAAGATTTCCTGGAGGAACTGGAAGAAGATGTATTCGTCATCTTCATCCATCCAGGGCGCCAGATGTTGCTGCGATTCCCCCAGGAAATCCCAGCGCGATTTGTATTCCACATGGAGCGACTCGTAATCATCAAACACCACATTGCCTGGCTCGAACGCCAGGGCTATGACTTTTTCTCGGGGGATGCGCTTTTCTCGGGTTAAAAACACGCCCGACCGGATGATGGTGATGGCGTCGTCGCTGATTTTCAGCGTGACTTTTCGCAGTACAACCAACACCAGGGGGATAGGAATCAGGATGATGCCCGCAATCCAAATCAGGATCGCTATCCTTACGTCTTGCACGCCGTGCTCATGGGCCCGTCGCAGGATGGGCAATCCGATTCCACCGATCCAGACGGCCCAAAAGATGATGATACTTCCCAGTCTGCGGTTAATGACGTCCTTGTTAGCCCAGGTGATGATGTCGGCCTCGGGCGTGTGGTGATATTGAACGACGGCCGGTAATGGCGCATTCGACTCATTTGGGGAGATGTTCATGGCGGTGGCGGTCTCATATGTCGAGATGGACGTTCACATTTCGCTGTGCAAAGGCGTCGTTATCATAATGGATTTTTTTGAAAGCAACAACCAAAATCGATGATGTTGGAAAAGAACTATTCTATGAACTGCCACTATTTTCCCCATGCCATCCGCATCTCCATAGTGAAATGACCTTTTTGCAGTAACTGCTAACGCACCCCGGTTAACGAACCACAAAGGGCGCAAAGGCGCTAAGAGCACAAAGAAAAAACGTATAAATTCCCCTTTGCGCCTTTGTGCCTTAATGTTCTTAGTGGTTTTCGGGTGACGAACGGCTGGCTCGCGGCCAGGACGGCGTGGGAAATCAAGCCCGTTGTCCACTCGCCCAACGTAGGCTTTGCCAACCTTCAGCAACCAGCGATCATTCTATTTTCAAAACAGTCCCACGGCGGGCAAGCCCGCGCCGATACCGATGAAAATGAGAACGCAGATTTTCGCAGATGCTTCGCAGAATTCCACTGATTACTGATAACTGATCACTGATTACTTTATTTTCATAGCAG
>JALXAF010000429.1 GCA_026992375.1 Anaerolineae bacterium | reverse complement strand
TATCGGCCATGGATGAGATGGCCACGCCCACTTTGCCCACTTCGCCCAGGGCCATGGGATGATCCGCGTCGTAGCCGATCTGAGTGGGCAAATCGAAGGCCACCGAAAGCCCGGTCTGTCCCTGTTCAATGAGATATTTGTAACGACGATTGCTCTCCGCTGCCGTGCCGAACCCGGCATACTGGCGCATGGTCCAAAAGCGCCCCCGATACATGGTGGGCTGCACCCCTCGGGTGAAGGGATAGTCGCCCGGAAATCCCAGCTTCTCGAGATAATCGCCCTCGGTCCCCGCTTCGGGCAGGAAAACCCGTGCCATGGGAATGCGAGAGGGCGTTTCGAATTGCTCCTTGCGCTCGGGAAAACGGGTCAGCGCCGGTTTCAGCACTGCATCTTCCCAGCGGGCCAGAGCGTCGATCAGGGGAGTTGCATCATCTTTGAGTGCCATAGTGCTTTCTGATGAGTGGGTGAGGGTTTGGGAATAGAGTTGGTTCGGTTAGTCTTCCTGCTCCAAAGGCCCGAGTACCATCATGGGCGCGTTGCCTTCCACGCTTTGCCCCACCTGCACGCTGATGTTCCGCACCACGCCTTCCCGCGGCGCCCGAATTTCGTTCTCCATCTTCATGGCTTCCAAAATAACCAGAGGATCGTTCAGGGCCACGGTTTGCCCTTCTGTCACCATCACCTTTACCACCAGGCCCGGGATGGGCGCATGGATGGGCAGATCACCATCGCCCGCCGAAACATCGGCGCGGCTGCTTTCCATGCGCAATTGCCGTTCATCCGCCACATCTACGCTGAACGCATTGCCGCCCAGAGTGACGCGATATCCACGCTGCTGCTCCTCCACCACCAGCTCATAGGACTGATGGTTTATCAGCAGCGAATGCAGCCCCAGTGGATCGACTTGCAGCAGGTCCGCCTCCACAGGCTCGCCATCCATGGTGATGACGCCCTCGGGCGTGATTTCGATTTCGTAGGTGATGCCGTCAACTTGAGCGATGTATTTCATGGGTATCGGTTGTTGGGTGTTGGGTATTGAATCTCGGCATGGTTCATTCTCATTCAAAACGATCTTTACAATTTCCTCGTCAAACGTCATACGTCAAACGTCAAAAAGAGCCTTTTCGCCACGCCTTTACGTTTGACGCTTTACGTTTGACGTGCTTTGCCAGGCGTTGACCAGATGAAATTGTAAAGAGGCAAAAAGGACGGACTGAACTATGCCTGCATCTTTAAACCAGCCGCCGCAGGCCGTTGAGCAACGCCGCCTTGCGCCAGACCGAAACGCCGTCCTTTCGGCCGCCATCATGGCCGAGGGTGACGGCTTGCTGCCCGCGCTGGTGCAGCAGCATGGCCGAGATCAGGGCCGCGATGCGGCGCTTTTCGCCGATGTCGTCGGTGACGGGCGGCGTGTGGGTTTCCAGAAAACGGGTGTCGAACTGGCCCCATTGGAAGCGGGGCGTATCCACCAGGCCCAGGTGGAAAGGGATGGAGGTCTTGACGCCGGCGATGCGGTACTCGGTCAACGCCCGGCGCAGCCGCAAGATGGCCTCGGCCCGGTTCTCGCCGTAGGCGATGAGCTTGGCGATCATAGGGTCGTAGTACAGGCCCACTTCCATGCCCACATACACGCCCGATTCGATGCGGATGCCGGGGCCGGTGGGCTCGCGCAGGGCCACGATCTTGCCGGTGGAGGGCATGAAGTTGTTGTCCGGGTCCTCCGCGGTGATGCGGGCCTCGATGGCCCAGCCCTTCATGTGGATATCGTCCTGGGTGAAGCGCAGCTTGCGACCATCGGCGATGGAAATCATCTCCTTGACAATGTCCACGCCCGTGACCAGCTCGGTGACGGGATGCTCCACCTGCAGGCGGGTGTTCATCTCCAGGAAATAGAAGTTGCCATCTTTGTCCACCAGAAACTCGACCGTGCCCGCGGAGACATAGTTGACGGCCCTGGCCGCGGCCACTGCCACCGCGCCCATGCGCTGCCGCAAGTCCTCATCTACCACCACCGACGGGCTTTCCTCCACCAGCTTCTGGTGCCGCCGCTGGATGGAGCACTCGCGTTCGCCCAGGTGAATGACATTGCCGTGGGCATCGGCCAGAACCTGAATCTCGATATGCCGAGCGCCTTCCACCACTTTTTCCAGATACACCGTGTCGTCACCAAAGGCCTTGAGGGCTTCGCGACGGGCCGCGGCCAGCGATGATTTCAACTCTTCGGGCTGGAAGACCATGCGCATGCCCTTGCCGCCGCCGCCCGCGCTGGCCTTCACCAGCACCGGATAGCCGATTTCCTCGGCCGCGGCCAGCAGTTCGTCGTCGCTCAGGCCCGCGGGCGTGCCCGGGATGAGGGGAACGCCCGCCGCGGCCACCGTGGCCCGGGCCGTCACCTTATCTCCCATGAGGCGAATAGCCTCGGGCGTGGGGCCGATGAAGACCACGCCCGCGTCGCGGCAGGCCGCGGCAAAATCCGCGTTCTCGGCCAGAAAGCCATAGCCAGGGTGGATGGCCTCGGCCCCGGCCTGGCGGGCCACCTCGATGATCTTGTCTCCGCGCAGATAGCTTTCGCTGGCGGGCGCGGGCCCGATGTGATAGGCCTCGTCTGCATAGCGCACATACAGGGCGCTGCGGTCTGCATCGGAATACACGGCCACGGTCTTGATGCCGCGCTCCTGACAGGCTCGGATGATGCGAAGGGCGATCTCGCCGCGGTTGGCTATCAGTATCTTTTGAAACATAGGCTTTGAGGATAGAACGCAGAAAAATCTGAAACAACTGATGAACGCAGATTTTTTAGGATTTTATGTGGCGTTTGCGGGCGGATTGGTATATCTTGCGGCTGATTTCGGTTCTTTTGGATTTCAGGGAGTGAGATGCCGGGCGGATTCGCAATCCGCCCTGAGAGCGCTCTGCATCAAGCCGGATTCGCAATCCGGCGGGTCTGGTAAAGCCAATGCCCTCTGAAATCCTGTTGAGCCCTGATTCCTAGATTTGGGGATGGAACGCAGAGGATGGAACGCAGAAAAATCTGAAACAACTTCATCTGCGTTCTATTGTGGTCTATTGCGTTCTATCTTTTCTTGCGTAGCGCGAGCAGCACCTCATCCTGCCCGAAAGACTCAGGCGGGAGGGTGGAGACAGATTGACGGATGCCGAAGCCCGGGCCCGGATGCAAAAACAGCCGCTGGATGTCCTCGACGATGACCTGAATGGGCTGGCCCAGGGGCAGATCCACCGTGTCTTCCCAAACCAAGCTGAGATTGGCGACGCCGTACACCCAATCGCCTTCCTCCACGTCGGGCGGGAGCTCGTCGAAGGTGGAGGCCAGCAGGGTGATGGGCGTGGGCGTGTCCAGCAGCAGATAGGCCACGGTCAGGTCTTCGCCCTCCCACACGAAGCGGCGGCGCACCTGGCCCGCGAACGCGTGCCGGGCGCCATCGATGGACGCCAGCACGGGCTGCAACGGCCCGGCCGCCAGTTCGAACCACCCCGCCGGATCATCGAACGCGCCCTGCCCCAGCATGTCGGTG
>JALXAF010000428.1 GCA_026992375.1 Anaerolineae bacterium | reverse complement strand
CGGGCCTATGATCCAGTTTTGCACCAGTGAAAAGCCCAGAATTTTCGTATCCCGAAATACCTCGGGCAATTCCTCATACTTCACCTTGGTGAAAGGCGGGTACATCATCAAGATCAGGCCGATGGCGATGAGAATGTTGGTCGTTCCCACCTGAAAACGCCCAATGACGGCCTCGACGCCCGGGATGAAATAGCCCATGGCCACGCCCAGGGCCATAGCCAGAAAAATCCAGAGCGTGAGATAGCGATCGATTATAGAGAGCTTTCTGGTGGGAGCGGTGGATGGGGCCGATAAAGCCTGGCTCATGTTGCTTCAACCTCCTTTTGGCAAGATTCTCGCGGGGATGTGTGTGGGGAATAGGTTCAAGCATGTCCGTCATTCCGATTCGGCGGAATGCGGCATGGTCGGGTTGGCTATTTCATAACGATCTTGGTGGTGGGGCGGCCTTTCATGCGCCGCGGCCCGCATTGAGGGTGGCGCGGCTGAATGCGGGCGATATCGAAAAAGCCGTCGAAAGCGGCCACCAACGCCCGAATAGCCTCCTCGTTCACCGAAAAGTACATCCACCGCGCGTCCAGCGCATCCCGCTCTGCTTGCACCAGCCCTGCATTGCGCAGGATGCGCAGATGATGGGAGATGAGATTTTTGGACATGCCCAGCGCGTCCCCGATCTCGCAGTTGCATTGCACGCCCGCCATCAACAGATTGAGAATGCGCAGACGATTGGGATCGGCCAGCACTTTGAGCTGTTTTGCCAGGGTTTCGGGGGTCGTTTCAGGGGATGATTCGGTCATGGGGCCGCCTTTGAGCGTGACAGTTCGATGAGTGTTGAACTTTATCACAAGTATAATCCCTTCGTCAAGCCCGACGCCATGACGATGATCATGTCCTCTCCCGAATTTGCGTTGGGATGCAATAGACATTGCGGGAAACAACTCGCGGCGAGGCGGCCTCTCAACTTTCTGCGCAATCAAGCCCGAATCAATGATCAATGATTGATGATTAAAGGGTGAGCCGCGCTGATTTAGCCTTTAATCATTGTTCATTAATCATTTAGGCATTGCCAGCAGCATGATGCCTGATATGAACAACACCCCAATAACGTCGTCTAATGCCTTATTCAGAGGGATGCGCTATTTTTTGCCACCACGCCCGCATTCTTTGCCACAGCCCCGCCTCTTGCGCCGCCTCCTCCTGCTGCGCCAGCATCTTGGTGAGATGCGCCTGTCCCTGTTCATAGCCCGTGCGGAACAGCGCCTCCGTTTGGCTGAAATTCCAAACGGGGATCATCTCCCGATAGCGGAAGCGCCAGTGATGCACGGGAACACCGCGGGCCTCGGCCAGGGCCAACTCCATCTCGATTTGCCGATGCTCCACCGAGGTGAGAAGCTTGTCCAGGAAAGGGGAAAATCCACGCGCGTCCGGGTCGGTCGGGCGTGGATCGAACAAATCCATGGCGATGATTTCGGTTGCGCCCAGGCGGATGGCGGGCTCGATGGGCAGATTGCTCAGTGCGCCGCCATCCATCAGCCACTCCTCGCCAATGCGCAATGGGGGAATCCATGGCGGAATGGCTGAGGAAGCCATCACGCCATCCAGCAGCCGGTCTTCAGGATGCGTGCCGAAGATGTAGGGCTTGTAGCGATTCAGGTCCGTGGCGACGCAATAGAGCTGGGGATGGGTGAAATCGGCAAAGCGCAGCTCGGGCGTGAGCCCGTTGCGGATGTAGAAATCCCGCATCTGTTGGAGATATTTTTCGCTGCCCATGCGATTGGCCATCGTCCGCAGCATCAGGCTGAGATAATCGCCCGAAAGCAATTGCGCTTCTTTGGCGTCCAGCCATGCCCGCACCAGCAAATCCAACCCCGCGGCCGAAAAGCCGTGGACCGCGATCATGGCTGCGTTCACCGCGCCGATGGAGGTTCCGACGAGCATATCGGGCTGGACGCCCGCCTCCAGCAGGACGCGCAGCGCCCCCACCTGCATGGCTCCCCGCGCGCCCCCTCCTCCCAGCACAAAGGCCAGCTTGCGGCCCGGCGGAGCTGTGCGAGAGCTATTAAAATGAGGGGAATCTGTTGTAGTTTGCGCCATGAATGGTCCTCATCTGAAACAGAGGATGCTGACAATAAAATATACCACTTTTCACCGATTGCCAAATCATGACGCAACGAGGCGTCGGTCTTGCATTTGTGTTTGGGCGCGCCACGGCTATTTGCAAAATATCGCGGCCCGCGCCAAAATAGCCGCTATGTTCTTCCTCGCCGAATCCTCGCCCCCCATCCGCACCATTCTCGAAAAGACCCTGGCTGATTACGACATCTCGCAAGCCGAGGCCGAGATGCTATTCCGGGCCCGCGGGCGGGACGTTCTGGCCATCGCCGCGGTCGCGGATGAGCTGCGTCGCCGTCAGGCGGGCGAGCGCGTCACCTTCGTGCAGACGCGCAACATCAATTTCACCAATGTTTGTTACACCGGCTGCACCTTTTGCGCCTTTGGTCTGCCCCGCAAGCATCCCGACGCTTACACGCTGGAGGTGGAGGAGGTGGCCCGGCAGGCCCAGGAGGCCCGCAGTTGGGGTTGCACCGAAGTCTGTATGCAGGGCGGGCTCAATCCGCTGCTGGGCGGCGATATCTACGCCCGGCTGGTGCAGGCCGTCAAGGCGGCTGCGCCCGAGCTGCACATCCACGCATTTTCCCCTTTCGAGATCCAGTACGCCAGCCAGATTTTGCGGCGCCCGGTGCGCGAAGTGCTCATCGAGTTGAAAGAGGCGGGATTGGGCAGCATCCCCGGCACCGCAGCCGAGATTTTGGATGCGAATGTGCGTCAGCGATTGACGAAAAACAAGCTCTCGACCGAAGCGTGGATTGAGATCATCAAGACGGCCCACCAGGTGGGGCTACCCTCCACCGCCACCATCATGTACGGGCACATCGACGGGCCCGAGCATTGGGCTGCGCACCTGGCCATTATCCGCGACATCCAGCGGGAGACTGGGGGATTCACCGAGTTCGTGCCTCTGGGCTTCATCTATCAGAACACGCGGCTCTACGCCTCGGGTCAGGCCCGCCCGGGCCCGACGGGCCGCGAGGATGTGCTCATGCACGCGGTCGCGCGCATCATGCTCGGCCGCGTGATCCCGAACATCCAGGTGAGCTGGGTGAAGCTGGGCCCGGCCATGGCACAGATGCTCTTGCAGGCCGGGGCCAATGACTTCGGCGGCACGCTGCACGATGAGCGCATCAGTCGCAGCGCCGGGGCCGATGCGGGCGTGTACATGCCGCCCGCGGAGTTCGAGCGACTGATCCTGGACCTGGACCGCATCCCCGCAGAGCGGGACACCCTCTACCGCATTCTGCACGAAGGCCCGCGTTTCTACGACCCTGCTCGTCCCGCCACCATGCCAGGCGGGCGGGCGTTTGGCTGACGCATCCTCGGGCGTGATGCGTAATGCGACGCACTTGCCACGAGCCGTGGTCTCGTCGCATCAGGTCCAGCAATTCCAAATTTAGAATCCGTAAGCGGAAAGGAGGCGATTTCACCCCTCCCGGCCTCCCTTTGGCCCCAC
>JALXAF010000427.1 GCA_026992375.1 Anaerolineae bacterium | reverse complement strand
AAAAAGTGGCTCCCATGCTGGGCGTGTCGGGCGAGGAGATGCTGGCGTTGTTCGCGGCAAACGACGACGAAAACGTCACCATCCCCCTGGCCAGCGACGTCGCGCCCGAAATCGGAGAAGCCATCCAGGCCCTAGACATCACCGGCATCGGGGTTTACATCTACCCCATTCGCTTCCACCCCGAAAGAAACATGGCGTCCCACGTTCTGGGATTCGTTTCGGTGGACAATGAGGGGCGGTATGGCCTGGAAAGCTATTTCGACAGTTTCCTGGTGGCACCCACGGCGAAAATCCTGCCCAGGCCCACGCCCCATCTCGAAAAGGACATGGGAGGCCTCACCACCGATGACGTGCTGCCAAAGAGCCCGTTCATCCCCTCCCTGGCCCGGCGCGATCTCATCCTCACCCTGGACCGCTCGCTGCAATATGTGGCCGAAACCGAGCTCCAAAAAGGCGTCGAAAAATACGAAGCCGACAGCGGCGTCGTCATCATCATGGATCCGAAAACCAGCGCCATATTGGCCATGGCCGGATATCCAGACTATAATCCCGACGATTACGCCAACGTGCCCTCGGAAGACGTCTACGTCAACCCCGCCATCAGCAAAATCTACGAACCAGGCTCGGTCTTCAAGCTCATCACCTTCGCCGCAGCGCTGGATAAAGGCGTCATCACGCCCGAAACCCAATACAAAGACACCGACAAATTCGTCTACTATCAACAGACCGTCCAGAACTGGGATCGCAAAGGCCGGGGCGTCGTCAGCGCCCAACAGGCCCTGGCCCAATCCCTCAACGTCACCACAGCCAAAATCGCGGTGGATGTGGGAGCCGAGGACTTCTATCGCACCGTCACCAGCTTCGGCTTTGGCGTCATCACCGGCGTTGAACTTTCTTACGAAGCGGGCGGCATCGTGCACAAACCCAACTCCATCTCTTGGACGCCCGGATATCTGGCCACAAACTCCTTCGGCCAGGCCATTAGCGTCACCCCATTGCAGATGGCCAACGCCGTGGCCGCCATCGCCGCAGGCGGCGTCGTGCACCGTCCCCACATGGTCAACATGACCATCAAGGACGACACCGTGCGAGTCAAAGAGCCGGAGCCCGTCAGCCGGGCGATCTCGACTGAATCCGCCCGCACCCTCACGCAGATGATGATCGCCGCGGCCAACCACACCAAAGCAGCCACCATTCCCGGCCACGCCATCGCAGGCAAAACCGGCACCGCCGAGATTCCGGGCCTGGGCGGCTACAAAGAAAAACGCACCATCACCACCTTTGTCGGATTCTTCCCCCCGGATGACCCGCAATACCTCATCCTGGTGAAGCTGGAACGCCCCAACGCATCAGCCTGGGCCGGAAAAACCGCCGCCCCCGTCTTCCGCGAAATCGCCCAGGCCATCATCAACATGCGCAATATCCCGCCCGATGACATTCGGCTGAACGCGACGCCATGAGCCTCACCCTCACCGACATCTATTTGGGACTAGGCGGCCAGCACATTCATCCAGCGCTGTCCGCATTTCCCATTTCAGAATTCGTCATCGATTCGCGGCGGGCCACGCCCGGAAGCTGCTTCATCGCCCTGCCCGGCCAACGCGCAGACGGCCATGATTTCATCGCCGACGCCATCGCCCGCGGCGCCATCGCCATCATCGCCCAGCGCGTTCCCGGGGATGTGGCGACGCAAGTAATCCGCCCGGATTCTGACCCCGCGCCCGGGAGAATCACCCCGCCCATTCTCTTTCTCACCCAAAACAGCCTCGCGGCCCTGCAAAACCTGGCCGCCTACTGGCGAGGGCGCCACACCCCCACCGTCATCGCCATCACCGGCAGCGTGGGCAAAACCTCCACCAAAGAGCTCACAGCCGCTGTGCTGCGGCAGCGATTCCCCACCCTGTGGACGCCCGGCAACTACAACAACGAGATCGGCCTGCCCCTCTCATTACTACGCCTGCGCCCCGAACACCGCTTCGCGGTGCTGGAGATGGGTTTTTATGTCGAGGGCGAAATCGCCCGTCTCTGCGAGATCGCCCATCCCCACATCGGCGTCATCACCAACATCGGCCCCATCCATCTGGAGCGAGCCGGCAGCATGGAGGCCATCTTCCGCGGCAAGGCGGAACTCGTCCAGGCCCTGCCTTCCGGAGGCCGCGCCATCCTCAACTGGGATGACCCCTGGGTGCGAAAAATGGCTGAGCTAAGCCCCGCGCCCATCTTCAAATATGGCCTCAGCCCCGACGCCGACCTCTGGGCCGACGAGATCGAAAGCTACGGCCTGGCGGGCATCCGCTTCCGCTTTCATCATCGTCGCGCCCCCGGCGACATCGAAACCCTTTACGTCAACCTGCCGCTGCTGGGCCGCCACAGCGTGCACACCGCATTACGGGCCGCGGCCGCGGGCCTGCTGGCCGATATGCAATGGGCCGACATCATCCGCGGCCTCCGAGACGTAGACGCCCGGCTGCGCATCGACATCGCGCCCGGCCACAACGAAAGCACCCTCATCGACGACACCTACAACGCCAGCCCGCCCTCCACCATCGCCGCGCTCAACCTGCTGCAAGAGATGGAGGGCCGCCGCATCGCCATCCTGGGCGACATGCTGGAACTGGGCGGCGAAGAAGAAAAAGGACATCGTCTGGTCGGCGCCCGAGCCGCCGAGACCAGCGACATCCTCATCACCGTGGGGCCCCGGGCGCGCTGGATCGCTGACGAAGCCCGGGCCCTGGGCATGGGCGAAGACCACATCCACCCGATGGATTCGGCGGAAGAAGCCATCGCTGTCGCCCAAGACCTGATCCGCCCCGGTGATTTCATCCTCATCAAGGGTTCACGCGCCATGCGCATGGACGAGATCGTCTCCCGTCTGACAGCGCCGGTCGATGATTGACTGACGCCGTCCCACAAAGCAGGTGCGGCGCATCCCCTCCAGCCAGGCCTGAAACAACGCCTGAGTCAGAGCAAACCTGGTGCGACGACGCACTGCGCTCTCTGGATGCGCCGCACCTTCCCCCTTCAATGTCCTACCCACTGACCCTGGCCGCCCTGGCCTTCTTCCTGGCCGTCATCTGGGGCGAGCCCCTCATACATCTGCTCAAGCGACATCAACTGGGCCAACGCATCCGCATGGAAGGCCCCCGGTCGCATCAAGTCAAAGCGGGCACCCCCACCATGGGCGGCATTCTCTTCATCGCCCCGGTGGTGCTCATCAACCTGGGCCTGAACTTTGCCAACCTGCTGGGCTTCACCCTCATTGGCGAATCAGTGCTGGTCCCCGTTTTCACCATGCTCTTCTTCGGCGCGCTGGGCTTCCTGGATGACCTGGCCGGAATCCGAAAGAAACGAGGCGACGCACAGGGCATGCTGGCCCGCTCCAAATTCCCGTTCCAGCTCGCCCTGGCCGCCATTCTAGTGGCGCTGATGTTCTGGCGACTGGACATCCACAGCATCGCCATCCCCACCATCCCCGAGCGCATCGACATCGGATGGTGGTGGATCCCCATCGCCCTGTTCATCATCGTCGGCTCCGCCAACGCAGTCAACCTCACCGATGGTCTGGACGGCCTGGCGGGCTCCATCGCCGCGGTCAGCTTCGCCTCCTACGCGCTCATCGCCTATCTGCAGGGCCAGGTGTGGCTGGCCGCCTTCACCATGACCACCGTAGGCGCGCTGTTCGCCTTCCTATGGTTCAACGCCTTTCCCGCCCAGCTCTTCATGGGCGACACCGGCTCCATGGCCCTGGGCGCGACCCTGGGCGTCGTCTCGTTGATGACAGGCCAATGGCTGCTGCTGGCCGTCATCGGCTTCCCCTTCGTCATCGAAGCCCTGTCCGTCATCATCCAGGTGAGCGTAGCCAAATTCAGCCGACGTTTTTTGCACCGAGACATCCGCGTGTTCAAAATGGCCCCCCTGCACCATCATTTCGAACTCGAAGGCTGGGCCGAGAACCACGTCACCCAGCGCTTCTTCATCGTCGGCATCCTCTCGGGCATGATCGGCATCGCCCTGGCCCTGGCCTGAGATTCATCCCCCACCGTTCTCATGTCCCCCACATTTTCCACCACCATCCTCATCGTCGGCCTGGCCCGAGAAGGCATGGCCGCGGCCCGCTGGCTGGCCCGGCATGACGCCCGAGTCATCGCCAGCGATCTGCGCCCGCCCGCCGACGATGTGCGAATCGAGCTGGAAAATCTGGGCGTCACCCTGGCCATCGGCCCGCAAACGCCCGCGCTGCTCACAGACGTCGACGCCATCGTCGTCAGCCCCGGCGTCCCCCAGGATATCCCCCTGCTGCAACAAGCTCGAGCCGCGGGTCTGCCCATCACGGCCGAGCCCCGGATCTTCGCCCAGGGCTGCCCTGCGCCCCTGACGGGGATCACCGGCTCCAGCGGCAAAACCACCACAACCACCCTCGTGGCCCGCATGTTGGAAGCCTCTGGGTTTCGCACCTGGCTGGGCGGCAACATTGGCGCGCCGCTGCTCGAACAACTGGAGCGCATCCAGCCCGCCGACCGGGTAGTGATGGAGCTTTCCAGCTTTCAGCTCCTTTATTGGGATGAAATCGCGCCCTGGCCCGCCGCACCCCCGCCCTGGAACCGCACCGACGCCATCAGCCCCAACATCGCCGCCATCCTCAACATCACCCCCAACCACCTGGATCGTCATCCCTCCATGCAGCACTACGCCGCGGCCAAAGCCAACATCCTGGCCGCGCAAAAAGAAGACGATATCGCCATCCTCAACCGGGAGGACGCAGTCACCAGCCCCTGGGCCGCGGCCCGCCGGGTGGAAATTCTCGCGGGCCCGGGCCAGCCCGCCCGCGCCTTCCCCATCCGCGGACGGCTGCTCACCTTTGGCTTCGCCAAACCGGCCCGGGGCGAGGGCGTCTGGCTGGAAGATGGCCGCATTCACCTGCGCCGCGCGGACCGCACCGACGTCATCCTCTCCACCGACGACATTCGCCTGCGCGGCCGCCACAACCTGGCCAACACGCTGGCCGCAGTGACCATCGCCGCGGCCGCGGGCGCAACCCCCGACGCCATGCGCGAGGCGGTACGGGCGTTTCGCGGCGTCCCCCACCGCCTGGAAGAAGTCGCCCGCATTGACGGCGCACTCTGGATCAACGACAGCATCGCCACCGCGCCCGAGCGGGCCCTGGCCGCGCTGCGCAGCTTCGATGAGCCCATCATCCTGCTGGCTGGCGGCCGCGACAAACATCTGCCCTGGGATGAATGGGCGGAAGAAGTCCGGCGTCGGGCCAGAGCTGTCATCGCCTTTGGCGAGGCCAGCCCCATCATCCTCGACGCGCTGCGCGACAAAACCACCGGCGGCCGCCTGGAAACCGTCATCACCGCTCCCGATTTGCCCGCGGCCGTGCAAGCGGCCAGCCAAATCGCTCGTCCGGGCGATGTGACGTTGCTCTCTCCCGGCGGAACCAGCTACGACGCATACACCGATTTCGCGGCTCGCGGCCGACATTTTCGAGAACTCGTCGGCCAACTGCAACAACGATAGGCATCACAGGTTCATCCCCCAACCATGAGCGCATCCTCAGCCAAAACCGTCGCCAAACATCTCGATTCCCAGTTGCTGATCCTCATCTTCGCACTGCTGGGTTTTGGCATCGTGATGCAATTCAGCGCGTCCTACGCCATCGATCCCGACGCACCCTACAAATTCATCACCAAACACCTGATCATGGTGGCCCTGGGCCTGGCGGCCATGTTCATCCTCATCCAGATCGACTATCGCATCTGGAACAAACTGGCCATCCCCATCATGGCCGTGGCCCTGGGCCTGCTCATCTACACCTATTTCACGGCCAAAGTGGGCGTGGGCGGCGCCCGCCGCCAGTTGCTCCACGGCTCGCTTCAGCCCTCCGAGGTGGCGAAACTAGCCATCTTCATCTACATCGCGGCATGGCTCGCCTCGAAAGAGGAGGAGCAACTGGATCAGATCGGCGTGGGATTGTTGCCCTTCTCCGTTCTGCTAGGCATCTTCATCTTCGCCATCATCATCCAGCCCGATATCTCCACCTCGGTGCTCATCGCACTCACCGCGGTGGCCATGCTCATCATCGCCGGGGCCGATCTGCTGCAAATCGGCATCCTGCTCGGCGTCATCGCCCTGGTCTTCACCATCGCCATCATCCAGTTCAAATACGCACTCAATCGGATCACCGAGTTCGTGCAATCCTTCCTCGCGCCCTGGAACAGCCCCAACATGCAGGTGAAAAGCGGTTACGCCGCGCTGCTGCGGGGCGGCTTCTTCGGCCGGGGGCTTGGCAACAGCATCTTCAAATTGCCCGAAAGCGGCCTGCCCGCCATCCACTCCGACATCGTCTTTGCGGTGGTGGGCGAAGAACTGGGGCTGATAGGCGCGCTGCTCGTGATCGCCGCGTTCCTCTTCCTGGCCTACCGCGGCACCCGCATCGCCCTGAACGCGCAGGACGCGTTCGGCCAACTGCTGGCCTTTGGCATCACCACCTGGATCGTGCTGCAAGCATTCATCAACATCGCGGTGGTCACCGTCACCATCCCCAACACGGGCATTCCCTTGCCCTTCATCTCCTACGGCGGCTCCAGCCTGGTTACAATCATGGCGGGCCTGGGCATCCTGCTCAACATCTCAAAAGACGGACAATCCCGAATCAGCCTCGATGCGACTCCTTCTTTCAGGCGGCGGAACCGGCGGTCACGTGTATCCTATTCTCACCGTCGTCGCCGCAGCTAACGACATCTGGCCCCAACACAGAGTCCCCGAAGCCCTGGAATGGCTCTACGCAGGCTCCGCGGAGGGCGTGGAATCCCGGCTCGCCCGAAGGGCCCAGCTCGACTTCGCAGCCATTCAGGCGGGCCAGATACGCATTCACAACCCCATTAAGCTGGCCCGAAACGCCCTGCGCATGATCCAGGGCAGCCGACAGGCCCGCAGCCTGCTGGCCCGATGGCGTCCCGACGCGGTCTTCGTCACCGGCGGCTACGTGTGCGGGCCGGTGGTCTGGGCCGCACATCATCATCACATTCCCATTCTCATCTACCTGCCCGACATCACGCCCGGCATGGGCGTGCAGCGCCTGGCTCCCTACGCCTCGGCCATCGCCGTATCCTTCCCCGAGGTGGCCGCACACTTCCAGAAATATCCGATCCCGGTTTACGACACAGGTTATCCGGTGCGGCCCGAACTGCGGCAGCGCAGCATGAGTCGCTCCGAAGCCCGCACCACCTTCCAGCTCGATCCCCGGCAGTTCACCCTGCTGGTTTTTGGAGGATCGCGCGGCGCCCGAGCCATCAACCAGGCGCTGGCGGGCATCCTCCCCGACCTGCTGGAAGAAATGCAGGTCATCCACATCAGTGGCGAGCTGGATTATCAGCAAGCCGAAACCAGAGCCGCCCATCTCAGCCCCGAACAGCGCGCCCGCTACCGGCTGTTCCCCTATCTCCACGATGAGATGCCCGCCGCGCTCCAGGCCGCGGATCTAGTCGTAGCCCGGGCCGGAGCCTCCACCCTGGGCGAATTCCCCGCGCTGGGATTGCCAGCCATCCTCGTCCCCCTGCCCATCTCGGGCGGACACCAGCGCCGCAACGCCCGCTACCTGGCCGACCGCAACGCCGCCATCATCATCGAAAACGACGCCATGCCCCAGGCGCTGCTTCCCGCCATCCTCGACCTGCGCCGCCATCCCGAACGCCTGGCCGCCATGAGCCAGGCCAGCGCAAGCCTGGCCCGCCCCGATGCCGCCGCAGCCATCGCCCGCATCCTTTTCGATCTCGCCCAATCATCATGAGCGGAAACACAGCCGAACTACAGGCTAACATCCTCTTCTGGATCATCATCGCCCTGTTCGCATGGCAGGGCTATCAGCGCGGCATCTGGTCGGAACTGACCAAACTGGCCTTCATCATCGCCGGATTTCTGCTGGGAATGCCGGAATACCTGGGCAAAACCCTGGTCAAACTCGTCAACAACATCACATTCGCCATTCAATTCCTCATCCACGGCGGCGCAACAGCCATCATCACCGGCAACTTCAACGCCACAACGCTGAACAAGATATTCACCGAAATCAAACGCCTGCCGCCTCCCATCCCCAAAGAAAACGCCGAAATGGCCATGTTCCTGGCCATGGTCTTCCTCATCCTCATCGGCTACCTGGTCTCGACACTGCTCAAAAAAGATAAAATGCCGGGCATGGCTTTGGTCATTGGCGCACTCAACGGCTACCTGCTCTCGATCATCTTTCTGCCCCTTCTGCCAGACGAGCCCCCCTTCACCTTCAAGGATATGAGCGTCACTGGCGTCGTCAAGCAACTAGGCGAGCTGTTCAGCTACCTTGTCGAGCTCCTTATCAAAGGCGTTGCAGGTCTTCTCAACTTCATGTTCGACACGTTCGGAACATGGGCCATCCCCATCATCCTTTTCGCAATCGTGATCATCACCCTGGCCAGCTTGACTCGCGGCAAAAAGAAAAGCAGCGCCAGCTCGGGCGGCACGGGAGGAGGAAGCTGAGATGGGGCCCTTCGAATATCTGTGGCTGACCGTTTTCTTCTTCTTCATACTCATCGCATTCGTGCGCGGCTATCATCGAGAGCTGGGCGCCACTACACTCATCTTCGTGGCGCTTTTCCTCATCACCTACTTCGCCGTTCCCAAACTACCGACGATAATCAACAAACTCTATCGGGAGACCTTCCACATCTCGCTATCCCAGAGATCGATAGAGCACATCATGGCCTCGGGCCTTAGCGTCATCTTCATCGCCATCATCTTCGCCAGCTACGCGGGCGACACCTTCGCCTTCAAAGGCAAACCCACCAAAGGATTCACCGGCTTCCTCTATAACCTGTTGGTGGGAGCCATGAACGGCTATCTCGTTGCAGGCGCACTCTGGTATTTTCAGGATTATTTCCATTATCCCGTCACCGATTTTCACATCCTGCAACTTCCTCTGACCACAACGGGAGAACATATCGCTAATTTCCTGCCGCCTTACGTAGTCCCGCCCATCTTCTGGGCCGTGTTGGTGGGTGTCATGCTCATCTTCAGGGTGAGAAAGTAGCCCAAGGATCATCCTGACATGACGCCTCTTCCGCACGCTGTACAATTCGTTCGACGCCTAACGAACGAACCGTTCCCCATGACAAACTGGACGCAGCTCTTCCAACTCCCTTTGGATATCCGCTCCCGTCATCGCATTCACCTGGTGGGCGTTGGCGGCACGGGCCTCGCGCCCATCGCCAGAGTGCTGCTGCAATTGGGATTTCAGGTCAGCGGCAGCGATCGAGAGGCCAACCAACGCACAGAAGCCCTGCAAGCGATGGGCGCCCGCACCTTCGTCGGCCACGACGCTGCCCATCTAATGAGCGAAACCGCACCACAGCGCCCGGATATGCTCCTCATCTCCTCGGCCGTGCCAGCGCAAAACCCCGAAGTGCAGCAGGCCCGGGCCTGGGGCGTTCCCGTGGTCAAACGCAATGATATTTTGGGCCCGCTGACCGCTGATCGTCAGGTCATCGCTGTAGCCGGCACCCACGGCAAAACCACCACCACCGCCATGATCGCGCACATCCTCACCCGAGCGGGACGCCAGCCCGGCTACATCATTGGCAGCGAGATACCAGGGCTGGGCTTTAGTGACGCGGGCCGGGAGCCCTTGTTCGTCATCGAAGCGGATGAGTACGACTACATGTTTTTGGGCCTGCATCCCTGGCGGCTGGTCATCACCAACCTGGAATGGGATCACCCGGACATGTTCCCCACACCCGCCAGCTACCAGGACGCATTCCGGCGGCTGCTGGCTCAGGTAAAAACGGAAGGCGGCGTCATCTACTGCCGCGATGACCAGACGCTGCGCCAATGGGAGCGCGAGGGTCTGCTGGCGGGCGGGCGCAGCTACGGCAGCTTCCGGGGCGCGGACGTTCGGGCCGAAGACATCGAGCTGAGCCCGGACGGCGCTCGCTACCGTCTCATCGACCCGCACGGCGAGCACGTCGTCCGGTTGGCCATACCGGGCGTTCACAACATTCTAAACAGCATGGCTGCACTATTGGCCGTCGAGGCCGCGGGCATCCCGCTACCCGAAGCCATCCCGCATCTGGCCACCTATCAGGGCGCGGCCCGCCGCTTCGAACGCAAAGGCGAGGCCCGAGGCGTGCTGATCATCGACGACTACGCCCACCATCCCGCCGAAATCCGCAGCACCCTGCAAGCGGCCCGTTCGACTTATCCAGATCGGGAGATATGGGCCGTCTACCAGCCCCACACCTACAGCCGCACCCGCACCTTTCTGGACCAATTCAACGGCGCGTTCAGCTTCGCTGATCACCTCATCATCACCGACATCTACCCCGCCCGCGAATCGCCCGATCCCGCCATCACCCCCGAGCTGGTGGCGGCGGCAAGCCATCATGAACAAGTTCGGGCCATCAGCGAGCTGGATGACGCGGCCGATTTTCTGCTGCAAGCGTTGCGTCCCAACAGCCTGGTCATCATCCTCAGCGCGGGCACAGCCACCCGGCTTGGGCCCACGCTGCTGGCCCGATTGCAGGAGAAGGCATCGGCCACCCCGACGTCTGATTAGCAGCCACCGATCGTGAGCCATCGCGCCATGCTATCTGCAGAACTCAGCGCAGCCCTGGATGAACTGAGCCGCGGCGGTCTGGGCCGCAACGCTCCCCTGGCCCCCTTCACCACTTTTCGCATTGGCGGCTCCGCCGAATATCTGGCCGTCATCCGTCATCTGGACGACCTGATCGCAGCCCTGACGCTGCTTCACCGCGCGCAGACGCCCTTCCTGCTGCTGGGGGGCGGCTCCAACATCCTCATCAGCGATGAGGGCGTCTCGGGCCTGACGATTGTCAATCAATGCAAGGCAATTCACTGGCCAGAACATTCACAACAGAACGAACAGATCGTCGTCGAAGTGGAGGCGGGTGCGCCGCTAGCGGGCTTCGCCCGAGAGAGCGTCAACCGCGGGCTGGCGGGCCTGAGCTGGGCCGTCAGCATTCCCGGCTCGGTGGGCGGCGCCATCGTCGGCAATGCCGGCGCTCATGGCGGAGATATCGCCAGCGTGCTGGCAAGCGCGCGAGTGTGGCGCGAGGGCCGGGTAGAGACCTGGCTCGCAGACAAGATGGCTTTCGAGTATCGCAGCAGTCGTCTAAAGCGCACGCAGCCGGGCCAAACGCCCGCCGTCATCCTCTCCGCGACCTTCCGCCTGAGGCCCGACACCGAGGGCCGGGCCGCGAAACAGGCCAGGGCCGCCATCCAGCAGCGACGGCGCACCCAGCCCACCGAGAAAAGCGCAGGCTCCATCTTCAAGAACCCGCCAGGCGACTACGCCGGTCGGCTCATCGAGCTGGCGGGATTGAAAGGCTGCTGTGCGGGCGACGCCTGCATCAGCGAAAGGCACGCCAATTTCATCATCAACCGCGGTCGGGCCACCGCGGCCGATGTGTTGGCGCTGATGGCCCTGGCCCGCCGCGAAGTGTGGCGGCAATTCGGCGTGCTGCTGGAGCCGGAGATCCTGCTTATCGGCGACTGGCCCTCGTCTCCCCCCTTGCCCGACCCCAGAGTTGAAAACACTCGTTGACCGGGTTCGTCCGGGAAGCCAACCCCGTAATGCGCAATGCGTTGTAACCATACAGGCCGCGGCAGGAAAACGCCCGCCGAAGCCACATCGGCGTTT
>JALXAF010000426.1 GCA_026992375.1 Anaerolineae bacterium | reverse complement strand
TCAAGGCCGAGGTGTATGTGCTGAAGAAGGAAGAGGGCGGTCGCCATACGCCGTTCTTCGAAGGCTACCGGCCGCAGTTCTACATCCGGACGATGGATATCACCGGTTCGGTGCATCTGCCCGAGGGCGTCGAGATGGTGATGCCTGGCGACAACGTGAACATGGAAGTGGAGCTGATTTCGCCTGTGGCGCTGGAAGTGGGTTCTCGCTTCGCGATTCGCGAGGGCGGGCGCACCGTGGGCGCTGGCGTCATCACCGAGATCATCGAATAACATAACCTACCCGGACCGGATGGGGGAGCGCTCCTCCATCCGGCTCATTCTGTTCCATCTTTTTGGAAGGTCTGCGAATGGCTAAACAGCGGATACGCATTAAATTGAAGGCTTACGACCATCGCGTATTGGATAGCTCGGTGCGCGAGATCGTGGAAGCCGCGGAGCGCACCGGCGCTCAGGTCATCGGGCCTGTGCCTCTGCCCACCAAGCGCGAACGTTTCACTGTGATGCGCTCAACCTTCATCGACAAGGACTCGCGCGAGCAGTTCGAGATCCGGACGCACAAACGCCTACTGGATGTCATTCCGTCGGGCAGCAAGACCATCGACAACCTGATGCGGCTTTCTTTGCCCGCGGGCGTCGATATTGAAATTGAACTGTAATCCCGTGTTCTGAAGCCAGCGTTCGAAATTCACGAGTCGGCTCGGGATTTCGAACCTTGGACATCTTGAAAATAAGGAGGTTGGGAAGCGGAATGATGAGGCGCTTTTTGCCGCTGGCATTTCCCTTCCCTGGCAAAGACTATGAAAGGTCTTATTGGACGCAAACTGGGCATGACCCAGATTTTCACGGATGAGGGCGTTATGATTCCGGTGACTGTGCTGGAGGTCGGCCCTTGTTATGTGACGCAAATCAAAACGCCTGAGGCCGACGGTTACGCCGCCGTGCAACTTGGGTTCGATGAAACCAAAGAAAAACGTTTGACCGGCGGCGTGCGCGGCCATATCAAAAAGGCTAACGTTCCCCCTGTTCGGACGATGCGTGAATTCCGCGTGCTGCCTGAAGAACTCGCCGAGTTCCAGGTGGGACAGAAGATACTCGCCGATTTCTTCGAAGAAGGCGATCTGGTCGATGTGACGGGTCGTTCCAAGGGCAAGGGATTCCAGGGCGGCGTCAAGCGGCACAACTTCAATCGCCAGCCCAAGACTCACGGTCAGTCCGATCGCGAGCGCTCGCCCGGCTCTGCCGGCCCTGGCACCACCCCGGGCCGCGTGTACAAGGGCAAGCGCATGCCTGGTCACATGGGAAACGAGCGGGTGACTGTGCAGAATCTGCGCGTTGTGCGTGTGGATCCCGAACGCAATCTCGTTGCTGTGCGCGGCGCCGTGCCTGGCCCCAAGAATGGCCTGGTGACCGTTTCATTCGCACGCAAGAACAAAGTCAAGAAAGCGAGGTAATGAAAGATGCAGGCGCCATTGAAGAATATGCAAGGTCAAGAAATCGGAACGGTTGAGCTTCCTGATGCTGTTTTCGACATCGAGCCCAACCAGGCAGTGATGCACCAGGCCTTGGTGCGGCAACTGGCCAATCAGCGTCAGGGCACGCATAAGACCAAGACGCGCGGTGAAGTGAGCGGCGGCGGTCGCAAGCCCTGGCGTCAGAAAGGCACCGGCCGCGCTCGGCAGGGCACCATCCGCGCGCCCCAGTGGCGCGGCGGCGGCACGGTCTTCGGCCCCACGCCCCGCTCTTACGCCAAACGCATGCCGCGCAAGATGCGACGGTTGGCGCTGCGTTCGGCCCTGAGCGTCAAGGCCAGCGAGCAGAAGATCGTGGTGCTGGACGAGCTGAGCTTCGACGCTCCCCGCACCAAAGACATGGTCGCAGTGCTGGATGCGCTGGATGTGGAGCGCTCTGCCCTGTTGCTGTTGCCCGAGGCCGATGATGTGGTGGAGCTTTCCGCCCGCAACATCCCCTATGTGAAAACGCTGCGTGCGAATTACATCAACGTGCGCGATCTGCTGGGATATGAGACTGTGATCATGCCTCAGCAGGCCATCGACGTCATCGCTGATTTCCTGGGCGAAGCCGACCAGGAAGCCGTGGCGGAGGAGGAGTAAACCATGCACCTGTACGAAGTCCTGAAACGCCCTGTGATGACGGAAAAGTCCTACGCCATGGCCGATGATCTGAACCAGTATGTGTTCGAGGTGGATCGTCGGGCCAACAAGATGCAGGTGAAGGACGCGATCGAGACCCGTTTCGGCGTCACCGTCACCAGCGTGCGCATCATCAACATGAAGCCCAAGACCCGCAAGCGCAGCCTGCGTCAGACCGCAGTGCGCAAGCCTGGCTGGAAGAAGGCCATCGTCACGCTGGCCCCTGGCGATTCCATCCAGTTGTACGAGGGCGTGTAACCTTTTACGTCCATTTCCATCCATTCTTCGGTAATAATCGTCCTGTCTGACAGATGAAGTCATCTGGCAGACCGTAGGCGGCTAACCAAGCAAGTATCGTCTACATCGTCCCCGACTCGGACGACAGCTTACCAAAAGGAGTCATAACCCAATGGGTATCAAAGTCTACAAGCCGACCTCCCCTGGTCGGCGCGGGATGAGCGGGTACACCTTCGAGGAGATCACCCGCTCGGAGCCCGAAAAGTCATTGCTGCGCCCCATGAAGAAGAAGGCCGGGCGCAACAACCTGGGCCGGCTCACTGTGCGGCACCGGGGTGGCGGCCACAAACGACGCTATCGTCTCATCGATTTCAAGCGCGACAAGCACGGCATCCCCGCTCGCGTGGATTCCATCGAGTATGATCCCAACCGTAGCGCCCGCATCGCTTTGCTGGTGTATGCGGATGGCGAGAAGCGCTACATCCTGGCGCCTCTGGGGCTTCAGGTTGGCGACGCCATCATGTCGGGCCCGGATGCGGAAATCCGCCCGGGCAACGCGCTGCCTCTTGTCAACATGCCTTTGGGCACCCTGGTGCACAACGTGGAGCTGCAGCCGGGCAAGGGCGGGCAGTTGGTTCGTTCGGCCGGCGCTTACGCCCAGTTGATGGCCAAAGAAGGGCGCTACGCCACCCTGCGCCTGCCCAGCGGCGAGGTGCGCAAGGTGCTGCTCAACTGCATGGCCACGGTGGGCCAGGTGGGCAACACCGAGCATCAGAACATCAAGATCGGCAAGGCTGGCCGCAAACGCTGGATGGGCCGCCGTCCCGAAGTGCGCGGCTCGGCCATGGACCCGGCTTCCCACCCCCACGGCGGTGGCGAAGGCCGCTCTCCCGTCGGTCTGCCTGGCCCCAAGACCCCGTGGGGCAAGCCTGCATTGGGGTATCGCACTCGTCGCAACAAACGCACCAATCAGTACATTGTCCGGCGTCGTGGCAAGAAGCGCCGCTAGGAGGAGTAACTATGTCCCGGTCTCTGAAAAAAGGTCCGTATGTAAATACGAAGCTGCTTCGAAAAATCGAAGAGATGAATCGCAAGGGCGAGAAGCGGGTCATCCGCACCTGGTCCCGCGCCTCCACCATCTTCCCGCAGATGGTCGGCCACACCATCGCCGTGCACAATGGACGTCGCCACGTGCCCATCTACATCACCGAGAACATGGTGGGGCACAAGCTGGGCGAGTTCGCTCCCACGCGGTTCTATCGTGGTCACATTGTTAAGGAAAAGAAGAGCAAGGCTCGCCGCTAGTTCGAGGTATAGAAAATGGCTTATCTGGTTCAATCCAAACGAAAATATGTTGGCATTTCGGCGCAGAAAGTGCGTCTGGTGATCGATGTGATCCGCGGTATGCGGGCGTTGGACGCCATGGACGTGCTGGCGCACATGCCCCAGGCTGCTGCGGCCGAGGTTCGCAAGGCGCTGCAATCGGCGATTGCCAATGCCGAAGAGAATGAGAGCATGGCCCCCGAAGACCTGTGGATCGCCGAGATCTACGCGGACGAAGGGCCCTCCACCAATCGTTATCGTCCCGGCGCTCGCGGTCGCGTGAAACCGATCATCCGCCGATCCTCCCATATCACCGTCAAGCTCGAAGAGCGATAAGCACAGGAGGCGTATTTTGGGTCGCAAAGTTCACCCCACCGGGTTCCGACTCGGTATCACCAAAAAGCATCAATCGCGCTGGTATGCTGAGGGCAAGGATTATTCCCGCCTGATCGCCGAGGATCGCGCGATTCGAAAAGAAATCCATTCCCGTCTGTCTCATGCAGGCGTTTCCAAAATCGAAATCGAGCGTGCGCCCAAGCTGGTGCACCTGACCATCCACGCCGCCAAGCCGGGCGTCGTCATTGGCCGCAAGGGCGTCACTGTGACGCAGTTGCGCAAGGATTTGGGCGATCTCACCGGCAAGCGGGTCAAGATCGATGTGGAAGAGATCAAGAAGCCCGAACTGGACGCCAAGCTGGTGGCCGAGAACATCGCCGAGCAGTTGGCCCGGCGCGTGGCTCACAAACGGGCCATGCGTCGTGCGGCCGAGCGCACCATGAAAGCGGGCGCCAAGGGCATCATGATCCGCCTGGGCGGTCGTTTGGGCGGCTCTGAGATGGCCCGCATCGATGACATCCGCATGGGGCGCATTCCCCGCCACACTCTGCGCGCCGACATCGACTACACCGATATGGTCGCTCGCACCACCTATGGCGTCATCGGTATCAAGGTGTGGATCTACAAGGGCGAAATTCTGCCCGGCGAACCCATGACGGTCTAGCAAGAGGTAAGTAATCATGTTAATGCCCAAACGAATGAAATATCGAAAAGTGCATCGCGGACGCATGCGCGGCAAGGCCTGGCGGGGCAGCACCATCGCCTTTGGCGAATACGCCTTGCAGGCCACCGAACCGGCCTGGATCACCAGCCGTCAGATTGAGTCCGCCCGTCGCGCCATCGTGCGTCACATCCGTCGCGGCGGCAAGTTGTGGATTCGCGTCTTCCCCGACAAGCCCGTGACCAAGCGCGCAGCCGAGACTCGCATGGGTTCTGGCAAGGGCGCTGTGGATCATTATGTGGCCGTTGTGAAGCCTGGTCGCATCCTCTTCGAGCTGGCAGGCGTGCCCGAAGAGACCGCCCGCGAGGCCATGCGTCTGGCTGCCCATAAATTGCCCATTGCCACCCAGTTCGTCAGCCGCGGAGAGGAGGGACACTAAATGAACGCAACCGAATTGCGAGGTCTCACCGATGGTGAACTCCAGGCTAAACTGGATGAAGCATACGAAGAATTGTTGAATCTGCGTTTCAACCTTTCGATTGGTCAGCAGAAAGACACCAATCGGCTGAAGGCAGTGAAGCGCGACATTGCTCGCATCAAAACCATCCAGCGCGAGCGCCAGTTAGCTGCGGAGATGAAGTAACATGGCCCGAGAACAGAAGAAAGTGCTGGTCGGCACTGTCGTCAGCAACAAAATGGATAAGACCGTGGTCGTGCGCGTGGCCCGCACCTATCGCCATCCTCTGTATGGCAAGGTGGTCAAGGTGCACAAGAAATATCACGCCCATGACGAGAACAACAGTTGCCAGGAAGGGGACGAGGTGCGCATCCTCGAAACCCGCCCCCTGAGCAAGACCAAGCGCTGGGTCGTCATCGAGAATCTGACCCAGTCGGCGTCTGAGAACGCGTGAGCAAGGAGAAGAAGCCATGATTCAGCAAGAATCCCGACTGAAGATCGCCGATAACACCGGCGCCAAAGAGATCCTCTGCATCCGCGTGCTGGGCGGCTCTAACCGACGCTACGCGTCTGTGGGCGATATCATCGTCGCCACCGTCAAGCAGGCCGCGCCTGGCGGTTCGGTGAAGAAAGGCGACGTGGTGAAGGCGGTCGTCGTGCGCACGGCCAAAGAGGTCGGTCGCAAGGATGGCAGCTACATTCGCTTCGACGACAACGCCGCTGTGATCATCGACGAGAACAAGAACCCCAAAGGCACCCGCATCTTCGGGCCTGTGGCTCGCGAGCTGCGAGAAAAGCGCTTTATGAAGATCGTCAGCCTGGCGCCCGAGGTATTGTAGGAGCAAGATGAAGATGAAAAAACAGCCCAAGCTCAAAATCAAAAAGGGCGACCTGGTCGAAGTGATTGCCGGCAATAACAAAGGCGAACGCGGCGAGGTCAAGTCCATCATCCGCAAAAAAGACAAATTCGGCAACTATGACCCTAATCGGGTCTATGTCATCGTCGGCGGCGTCAACATGATCAAAAAGCACCAGCGCCGCACCGGCGATGTGCGCACCCAGGTCGGCATCATCGAGCGCGAGGGTCCCATCCATATCTCCAACGTGATGCTGGTGGCTCCCAATGCTGGCGGCCCCACCCGCGTGCAGATTCGTGAAGAGGGTGGCGAAAAGGTGCGTTACAGCGCCAAATTCGACGAGGTTATCGATTAACGGAGAGAAAATATGGTTCCCCGGATGAAAGAACGTTACGAGAAAGAAGTCGTTCCCGCCCTGATGGAGCGCTTCGAATACAAAAATGTGATGCAGGCTCCCCGTCTGGTGCGTATTTCGGTCAACATCGGCCTGGGCGAGGCGCTGCAGAACGCCAAGGCCATCGAGTACGCTGTCAACGATCTGACCACCATCACCGGTCAGAAGCCGGTGGTGCGTCGGGCCCGCAAGTCCATCGCCACTTTCAAGCTGCGCGAGGGCAATCCCATTGGCGTCAGCGTCTCGCTGCGCGGCCGCCGCATGTGGGATTTCCTGGATCGGCTGATCAACATTGCGCTGCCCCGCCAGCGCGACTTCCAGGGCGTTTCGCCCGACGCGTTCGACGGGCACGGCAACTACAGCCTGGGCCTGCAAGAGCAGTTGGCCTTCCCCGAGATCGACTACGACAGCATCGACAAACTCCGTGGCATGGGCGTCACCATCGTCACCACGGCCAAAACCGACGAAGAAGGCCGGGAACTGCTTCGGCTGCTCGGCATGCCATTCAAACGCAAATAAAGGAGTAATTGCATGGCTAAGAAGTGCATGACCTACCGCGAACAGCGCCGCAAGTACAAGGTGCAGGTCCGCAATCGCTGCAAAATTTGCGGTCGTCCTCGCGGCTATATGCGCCGGTTCGATATGTGCCGCATTTGCTTCCGTCACGAAGCGCTGCGCGGAAATCTGCCCGGCGTGGTCAAATCCAGTTGGTAAAACATTAACGACGTAAGAGGAGTAGAATTCCCATGATGACCGATCCCATTGCGGATATGCTGACCCGCATCCGCAACGCGAGCATGGCCCAGCACAAGACTGTCTCCATGCCCAGCTCCAAGATGAAAGTGGAGATCGCTCGTATTCTGAAAGAAGAGGGTTTCATCCGCGGGTACGACCTGCAGGATACTGACAAGCCCCAGCCCACGCTGCGCTTGCATCTCAAATATGATGAGAATGGCAATGCCGTCATCGGCGGTTTGCAGCGCGTGAGCAAGCCCGGACGCCGCATCTACTACGGACGCAAGGACATCCCCTGGGTGAACAGCGGTCTGGGCATCGCCATCGTCTCCACGTCCAAGGGCGTCATGACGGGCCGCAACGCCCGCCGCGCCGGTGTTGGCGGCGAGGTTATTTGTTACGTGTGGTAATCGAAAGTCTGAGTGAGAACGCTGCAGTGGACAGCTATGCGGTGGCGACCCCGCCGAGAGACGCCGTCTCTGCGATATAGCGATACAAGCCCCCGCATTTGCGGGCAGGAGGAAGTAAATGTCCCGTATCGGCAAAAAACCGATTGACATCCCCGAAAAAGTCAATATCGAAATCGGCAAGAACAACACGGTCACCGTCAAGGGGCCCAAGGGCGAGTTGACTCGCACCTTCTCCCCGGATATGACCATCGAAATCAAGGATGGCCAGGTGGTGATCTCCCGTCCCACCGATCAGCGCCATCACCGCGCCCTGCATGGTCTGACCCGGGCGCTGCTGGCCAACATGGTCACCGGCGTCAGTCAGGGCTATGTGAAAGAGCTGGAAATGGTCGGCGTTGGCTACCGCGCCGTGATGAAAGGCAATGCTCTGGATTTGAGCCTGGGCTTTTCGCATCCCGTGGTCATCGAGCCGCCCGAAGGCATTTCTTTCGAGGTGGAAAAAGGCGGTCGCGCCTTTCGCGTGATGGGCATCGACAAGGAGCTGGTGGGCGAAACCGCCGCCAAGATCCGTCGATTGCGTCCCCCCGAGCCTTACAAGGGCAAGGGCATCAAATATCGCGGTGAGGTTATCCGTCGCAAGGCTGGCAAGGCTGGCAAGCGCTAACATCGTCAGAGGTGCGACGCGCCAGGAGCGAACCGGGTGTGGGAGCACACCCCCATGCCGATAGCTCGCCCGGCGCTGAGAGCAGTGAAAGTGCATCGCACCCAATCACGAAGCAAAGAGGAATGTTGATATGAAAACCCATCCCCGTCGCGTAGCACGCATCAATCGTCATCGACGCGTGCGCAGACGCATTTCCGGCAACGCCCAACGTCCGCGGCTGGCCGTCTATCGCAGCCTGAAGCACATCTATGCTCAGGTCATCGATGATGAGGCCGAACCCACCGGGCGGACGCTGGTGGCCGCCTCCTCGGTGGAGCCCGGCCTGGATCTGGAAGGCAAGTCCAAGACCGAAGTCGCCAAGGTCGTTGGCAAGCTCATCGGCGAGCGGGCCACCGCCGCCGGCATCGAAAACGTCGTCTTTGATCGAGGCGGCTTCCCCTATCATGGCCGGGTGAAAGCCCTGGCCGAAGCCGCCCGCGAAGCTGGACTCAAGTTCTAGCTCCCGATTGCCAAATCAAGGAAGGAATGATGGCTCCCAGAAACGATAGAAGAAATCGAAAACAAGAAGTGCAGGACGAGTTCGAGGAGCGCGTGGTCGATCTGGCCCGCACCGCCAAGGTGGTCAAAGGCGGCCGTCGCTTCGGCTTCCGCGCCGTCGTCGTGGTTGGCGATGGCAAAGGCCGGGTGGGCGTCGGCGTGGGCAAGGCCCGCGAAGTGCCCGAGGCCATCCGCAAAGGCTCCGAACAGGCCCGCAAGAATCTGATTACCGTGCCCATGGTGGGAACGACCATCCCCCATGAGATCACCTCGAAATTCAATGCCGCCCGCGTGATGCTGCGTCCGGCCTCGCCCGGCACCGGCGTTATCGCTGGCAGCGGCGTGCGCGCCGTGCTGGAAACCGCGGGCATCAGTGACATCCTGACCAAATCCCTGGGCAGCGACAACGTGCTGAACGTGGTCAAGGCCACTTACCAGGCTTTGTCCGAGCTGCAATCCCCCGAGCTGGTGGCCAAGCGTCGCGGCCTGCCCGTCTCGCGCGTGCAGCCCCACTGGATTCAGGACCATCTGGAGAGATAAGCAGATGAGCGAGAACAAGAAACTGGTCATTACGTACAAGAAGAGCGTGATCGGCTACAGCCAGAAGCATCGTGGCACCATCCGGGCTCTGGGCCTTCGTCGCCTGGGCGATGTGGCCGAACACGACGACACCCCTGTGATTCGCGGCATGTTGTACAAAGTGCAGCATCTCGTTGATGTCGAGGAGAAAGACGCATGAATCTGCATGACTTGAAACCCGCCCGCGGCTCCCGCAAGAAGCGCATCCGCGCCGGTCGCGGCATCTCCGCCGGTCGTGGCAAGACCGCGGGCCGCGGTATGAAAGGACAGAATTCCCGTTCTGGCGGCGGCAAGGGCCCCTACTTCGAGGGCGGTCAGTTGCCTCTGTTCCGTCGTCTACCCACCCTGCGCGGTTTCCGCAATATCAATCGCGTGGAATATCAGCCCCTGAACGTGGGCCAATTGGCGCAGGATTTCGGCGCTGGCGACGAAATCACCCCCGAACTGCTTGTCGAACTGGGTTACATCCGCAAGAATGGCGGCCCTGTGGTCATTCTGGGCGATGGCGATATCGACGTCGCCCTGACTGTGAAGGCTCACCGGTTCTCAAAGAGCGCCCGCGCCAAGATCGAGGCTGCTGGCGGCGCCGTCGAAATCCTCCCCCTGTCTTAGCTCATGCTCGCCGTCGACGGGTTGCGGCCCGCTGACGGACGGAGGCTTGCCTTATGCTCACAGCTCTGAAAAGCGCACTCATTCTTCCCGAGCTTCGCAAGAAGATCCTCTTCACCCTGGGCATCCTCTTGCTCTATCGGGTGCTGGCCCAGATTCCTGTGCCGGGCGTGGATCGCGCGGCCATGGGCCAGATTTTGCAAAACGACCTGGCCAGCCTGTTCGATATGCTCAGCGGCGGCGCGCTTTCCCGCTTCTCCATCATGGCGATGGGCGTGTATCCCTACATTACCGCCTCGATTATCATGCAGTTGTTGGTGCCCATCATCCCCAAGCTGGAGGAAATCGCCAAGGATGGCGACGCGGGGCGGCAGAAGATCAATCAGTACACCACCTACCTGACCATCCCGCTGGCTCTGCTGCAGGGCTTTGGCACCGCGGCGCTCATGTCCAGCGGCAGCTTTGGTTCGCCCTTGCTGCCCCGATTTGGCTTCACTGTCGATCCGCTGCTCACCATCGGCGTGCTGGTCTCATTGCTCACGGGCAGTTTCATCGCCCTGTGGTTGGGCAATCTCATCACCCAAGATGGCATTGGCAACGGCGTGTCGCTGATCATCTTCGGCGGCATCGTCAGCCGGTTGTGGCCTCGTCTGAATGGCTTGCTTTCCAGCACCAACGGCGTCTTCCTGACCATCATCTTCACCATCGTCACCATCGCCACCGTCTTCCTGATTGTGTATGTGCAGGAAGGCCAGCGTCGCATTCCCGTGCGCTACGGCAAGCGAGTGCGCACCATGAAGGGCAATCGGCTGATGATGGTGGGCGGTCAGAGCAGTTATGTGCCCATCCGGGTCAATAGCGCAGGCATGATCCCGCTGATCTTCGCCAGCACGCTGCTCATCTTCCCCAGCACCATCGCCAGCGCCTTTGTCAATTCTTCTATTCCCTGGCTGCAGTCTCTCTCTCAGTTCATGGCTGCTAATTTCAGCATTGGCAGCACGTTCTACTGGATTGCTTACTTCATCCTGGTGGTGGCCTTTACCTTCTTCTATACGGCTGTCGTCTTCCAGCAGCAGAACATTCCCGAGAGCCTGCAAAAGCAGGGCGGTTACATTCCCGGCATTCGCCCGGGCAAACGCACCGAAGAGTATCTGAACAGGGTCGTCAATCGCATTACCCTGGTGGGCGCGTTGTTCCTGGGCTTTGTGGCGGTGTTGCCCTGGCTTGTTAGCCTGCTGCTGCGCCAGCCCAGCCTCAGCAATTCAGCGTTGCTCATCACCAGTTCGGGCCTGCTCATCGTTGTGGGCGTGGTTCTCGACACCATGAAGCAGCTCGAAGCCCAGTTGCTGATGCGCCACTATGAAGGCTTCATCAAGTAGTGCCAAAACTGCATTGATTTTTGGCGAATAGAGGCTCTTTGTAGTATGATTAGGCGTTTGGTCGGGCAGAGCAAAGCGCCTGCCGGAATCGTCCTGCGCGGCGCCAGAGAAGTGGCCGGTTTGCGGGAGGCTGGCAGGATTGTGGCCAAAGTTCACGAGGCCATGCGGCGCGCTGTCCGTCCTGGCATGTCCACAGCCGAGCTGGACGCAATAGCTGAGGATATCATTCGCAGTCATGGCGCTGTCCCCACGTTTCTGGGTTATCATGGCTTTCCGGCCAGCATTTGCACCTCGATAAATGACGAAATCGTTCACGGCATCCCCAGTCCTGAACGCATTCTGCAAGAAGGCGACATCATCAGCATCGATGTCGGGGCCACCTACAAAGGCTGGGTGGGCGATTCCGCCTGGACCTATCCGGTAGGGAGCATTTCGGAGGAGGCGCAGGCTTTGCT
>JALXAF010000425.1 GCA_026992375.1 Anaerolineae bacterium | reverse complement strand
TCTGCAGCACCAGGGTCGTGCCGGTGACCGCCTCCACCCGCACCGCCATGGGCCGCGTGGCGTTCATCATCCACCAGTGCAGGCCCAACGGCACGCCGGTGATCAAAATGACGAACGCGGCGAAGGCCAGCCAGAGGATGATCCAGGCCTGACGTCCCACCCGCTCGTAGGTTTCGGGCGGTAGTGATTGCATGGTCGAAGTGGACATGATTGCGTAAAAGGAGGCGGCTATCCCACGCGAAAGCCGGAGAATTCCCCGGCCGCGGGGCCCCATTGTACATCCACCCGCTGGACGCGAGCCAATGATGGGCCTTCTTCGAGAAAGCGCAACAGGGTTTGCAGCGCGGGTTTCGGGCCTTCGGCCACGACCTCGACATGGCGTTGGGGAAAGAATTTGTTTTTGGCGTAGCCCGATAGTCCCAGGGCCAGCGCTTTATCCCGCACGAAGACGCGAAAGCCGACGCCCTGCACGCGGCCGTATATTTTCGCTTCCAATCGCTGGCGGGGCAGATTCATGAATCCGTCTCCTCCGGGCTGGCGCTTTTGGCCCGCTCCTCCTCATAAGCCTGGCGGGCGCGTTTCAGCCACAGCCGGGCGTCCTTGTCTCGGGGGTTCGCCCGCACAGCGGCTTCGAACCATTGAATGGCCTTTTCCCAATCCTTGCGCTCGGCATGGATGAGGCCCACGTTGTAGTGGGCGCTGGGCGCAACCGGATCCAGCTCGATGGCGCGCTGATACGCTGCGATGGCTTTGTCCTGCCGCCAGCGAGGAGAAATCTCCAACCGGCCCAGGATGGCCGCAGCCAGATTCAGCCACAGCCGGGCGTTGTCGGGGTGCTTTTCCACCGCTTTTTCGAGAAATCCCTCGGCTTTGTTCCACTTTCCCGCCATGATCATGGCTCCGCCCAGGGTGATCATGATGTCGGGATCATCGGGAAGCAGGGTGTGGGCCTCTTCCAACGCCTCGATAGCTTCGCCATAGCGCCCGGCGTTGAGCAAACGCACGCCCTCTTGCAGAAGCCGATAGGCGTTTTGGCGGGTGTTGTCTGAATCGTTGGGGGTGTGAGAATTGGTCATGGTGGTGTTGGTCAAAATTCAATCGGGTGTTCCCAAATGAGTTGAGCGAAGCGCCTTTCCCGTATGTGTCATTCTGAGGGAGCGTAGCGACCGAAGAATCTCGGCGTCTGCAAAAGTAGAGATTCTTCGCTTCGCGCAGAATGACACATACATGCGTTCGGTTTCAGGTGAGCGAGCGGGCGAGTGAACCGCGTATGGCGTCATCGCAGGAAGAAAAGCAGGATGGGCAGGGTGACAAGGCTCGCCAGGGTGGTCATCAGCACCGCTCCGGCGGTGAAATCGGGAGCGGCGTCGAATTCGTTGGTGATGACGATGGAGTTGACCGCGGTGGGCATCGAGGCCTGCAACACCGCCACGGAATAAGCGACGCCGCTCAATCCCACCACCGACGCCAGCGCCAACGCCACCAAGGGGCTGACGAACATCCGCAGGGTGGTGAGCTGCAAAACTGGTTTCACATTGGCCCGAATGTCCGTTTGGGCCAATGTCATGCCCAGAACCAGCAAGAAGACGGGGATGGCTGCTTTGCCCGCCATGTCGATCATGTTGAACAGGGAGCCGGTGGGCGCGATGTGGGTGAATCGGCTGATGACGCCCAGGAGCATGGCCAGGATGATGGGTTGCATCAGGGTTCGCTTCAGGGCGGCGAGCCTGTTGTCGTGACCGCGAATGGCCAAGTAGATGCTGATGGCGCCGCCAAACATAGCGTTGAACATGAACAGAACCAGCGCATAGGCGAAGCCGGTTTCGCCGAAGGCGAACAAGTTCAATGGCAGGCCATAATTGCCATTGTTCATAAGGATAGTCGTGATGATGAAGGCGCTGGCCAGCCCCCCCTGATAGCCCCAGCGGCGAGTCAGCCAATAGGCCGCACCGCCTAGAACGAGCATGTCCAGGGCGGCGAATAGGATGCTGCGCCCGGTGATGTCGGGGTTGAATTCGAGGGTGAGGATGGAGGCGTAGACCAGACAAGGCGAAAGCACAAAATAGACGATGCGGTTGACGGACCGAGGATCGAGGTCGATTTTGCGGCGCAGGAGGAAGCCCGCCCCGGCCATCAGGATGATGGGGAGCAGCACCTGATACAGGATGTCACCCAGGGATCGCAATGAGTCGGCCGACATCAGACCCGATCATCCTCATCGAGAAGACGACGGATTTCCGCATCCAGAGGGTCTTCGTAGAAATCGTCCCAGATGTCAGGCCTGTCTTCCTGAGAAAACGCGTCGTCGCTCTCTACGCCGAGCACCTCATCGATTAGCTGATAGAGGTTGTTGACGCCAGCGTACAATTGCTCCAGCGCCATCTCCGCGATTTCCGCTTCGGCCTCGTTTTCAGAATCGATGGCCAGTTGCAGAGCCTGTTTGGCTTTTTCGCCGCCGATTTGCCCCAGCGCCTCTAGGATGGCGTAACGCACTTCTGCATCCTTTTCCACGTCCAGCATTTGGATCATGGGATCGACCGCGGCCGAGGATTCCAATTCACCCAGCGCCCGGGCGGCTTCCATACGAAGCTCGGGGAATTCGCTTTCCAGCTCGGGTAGCAGGTATGGAATCCAGCGCACGTCAGCCGTGCGGCCCATGGCGTAAAGGGCGCTGATCCGCATGAAGAGGTCTTCATCGAATCGAGCGCTTTCGATGAGGCGAGGAACGCCGGGATGGCTGGACGCGGCGAGGCCCTCCAGGGCCCTTCGCCGGACATGGGTGTGCTCGCGAGGATCGTGATAGACGTCCCACAGGGCTTCAACCGCGTTCTCGGCGTAGCGGGTGGGGATTTCGTTCGTTTCGCCCCAGTGGACGAATCGCCCCAGCGCCATGGCCGCGGCAGCGCGCACATCCACATCTTCATCATGCATCAACATTTTCTGAAAACGCTCGATGAACCGGGCGTTGGCGTCCTCCCACAGGCCTTCGATGGCGAGAACCCGAACGCTCGAATCCGCGTCGTCCAGCGTCCAGGCGAAGATGGGATTGTACTGGTATTCGACATGCTCTTCAGCCATCTGCACCAGCGCCCGTAGCATTTCCAGGCGGCGTTCGGGCGAATAATCCGCCCATGCTGATTGAAATTGCTGCAATTCGGCGTCGTTCAGCTCCGAAAGGCTGCGCAGGAGCTGGTAGCTGATGGGCTTATCTTCATCGCCTAAGCTGGCGAGGATTTTGCTGAGATCTCGTGGCATGGCTTTTAGTTCCAGTAGAATTTGCGTTGTTCACTGGGGTGAGAGATGGGGACGATCTGCACCTGATCGCCATTGCGGGTGATTATTCCCGCCTGCACATACCAGATGTAGGCGCGTCCATATTGCTGCGGGGCCTGCCCAAACAGCCACGCGGGCGTCATGAAGCTTGTATTGGCTCCCACAGGTTCCACAAGGCGCCAATCCACCAAGTTGGGCCCGACCTGCACGCCGATATGGACGACGTATTCCGCTCCGGTGGGGAGACCTGGCGGCAATGGCTGCCATATCAGTTCGATCAGGGCTTCTTTCCCGCTGAATGCCGAGGAGTCGCCGGGATTGACGAGGATGGGGGCGGGGAGGGTGATGCTGGGG
>JALXAF010000424.1 GCA_026992375.1 Anaerolineae bacterium | reverse complement strand
CCCAGCAGCGCTTTCCATGCTCACGCCTATGACGCCACCAACATGCTGCTGAACGCCATCGCCAAGGTGGCGGTGAAGGACAAGGACGGCAACCTGTACATCGGTCGCCAGGCCCTGCGCGACGCCCTGTTCGCCACCAAGGGCATGAAGGGCATCACCGGCACCATCACCTGTGACGAGAACGGCGACTGCGCCGATCCCCAGATTGTCATCAATCAGATTCAGGATGTGGACGGCAAGCTGGAATACGTGCCCGTCTGGTCTGAATCCCAGGGATGGCTGAACAAGTGACATCATGGAGAGTCAGGCGTCCGGGACGCACAGAGGCGTTCCGGGCGTCTTTCCCTCTTTGACGATCCAATCGCAGAACAGGGATGGGCCGTGGGGGTTTTCGGCCCATCCCCTTCGCTTGTCATGGAGGACGCGCTATGTTGCATAAATTTATGCGGAAGCATGATACCACGGACATTGTCATGTGGCTGATCGGGTTGGGAATTTTGGCAGCGGTGTTGTATGGGTCTTATGTGACACTTTTTGTAACGCAGAAGTATGAGCCCAGCGTCTGGCTGGATTTCACGATCTTCGGGTTGGCGCAGGGAAGCGTTTATGCACTTATCGCTTTGGGGTACACCCTGGTTTATGGCATTTTGTTTATGATTAACTTCGCCCACGGCGAGGTGTTCACCGGCGGCGTGTTCACGGCATATTTCGTGGCCATCGCCATGGAAAATTCCGGTTTCATCGAGCGCCATTGGGTGCTGGCCCTGCTCATTCTCATGGCCGTGGCGATGACTGTCTCCGTGCTCGTGGCCGTCGTTCTGGAGCGTATCGCTTATCGCCCGCTGCGAGGAGCGCCTCGCCTGGTGCCGCTGATCACGGCCATCGGCGCTTCCTTCTTCCTGCAATACACCTACCGCGGCATCTATGGCTCGGGCGTCAAGACTTACCCCGATTTTCCGGCGCTGGACGGCAAGTTGAACCTGTTCGGGCGGGAATGGCCCATCCTCACCACTCAGGCGTTGGTGATTGTGGTGGCGGCCATCATGATGGTCTTCCTCTATTGGTATGTGCAGAAGACCAAAGCCGGCAAGGCCATGCGGGCCGTGGCCGAGGATAAAGAGGCCGCGGCGCTGATGGGCATCGACGTGGATCGGGTGATCGTCAACACCTTCGCCCTGGGCGGCGCCATGGCGGGCGTGGCGGGCATCCTCTACGCGCTGCTGTTCAAACAGGTGAATGCGTTCATGGGCTTCATCCCCGGCATCAAGGCTTTCACCGCGGCGGTGCTGGGCGGCATCGGCAACGTGCCCGGCGCCATGCTGGGCGGGCTCTTCCTGGGGATCGTCGAGTCTCTGGGCCCCAGCCTGATCCTGGACGGCCTGGGCATTCCCTCTCCCTATCAGCTCAAAGACGCCATCGCTTTCACCCTGCTCGTGCTGGTGCTCATCTTCCGGCCCACCGGCATCCTGGGCGAACGGCTCTCAGAGAAAAAGGCATAAGGAGGCAATGGCATGGATAAAGAATTGAAATTCACCTGGTCCGATATTCTCAAGTATGGCGCCATTGCCGGCGTTGTGGCCATCTACGTCATTCTGGTTGGCATGGTCGAGGCGTTCAACGAGCGGTATATCATTTCCGAGACCGTGAACCTGGGGCAGATTGCGCTGTTTTCACCGGTTTTCCTGTTGGGCTATTTCGCGACCAACAGCGCCCGACAGATCAAGTCTGCCGGGTTTGCGATCCTTGCCAGCGCCCTGGTGGGGCTGGTGGGCGGCGCTTTTGTGGCGGCCCTGCTGTTTTTGGGAACGCATGTCAATCTGCGGGCGGTCTTCCTGAACGTCTCTCCCGAGCTGCTGGATATTCTGCATCTCGGGCGGGAGACGATGACGGCGGCTATTGTCGCCAATCTCATCATCAGCGCCATCGTGGGTCTTTTCGGCGGCCTGTTTGCGCTGGCTCCTCACAAATGGAGCAACGCCCTGCTGGTGGGGCTCAGCATCGTCCTGCTCATGGGCGTCATGCAGGAGTTGATGACCATCACCTTCGGCAACAAGGACTGGTATAAGCCCGTCGGCAAGTTCATCTACGCCCAAAAGGGCCTCTCCTGGGGCGGGACTATCCTCTTCCTGGCATTGGGCGTTGGATACAGTCTGTGGCGCAGTTCGGGCAAGTTTCGGCCCGCGGCCAGGGTGGCGAAAATGCCCGCTAAACAGCGACTTTCCATCAGTCTGGCGGCCTGGGCGCTGGGACTCCTCATCCTGTTGGCGCTGCCCAAGTTTCTGGGTTCTTATCCCAGCGAGATTCTGACCACTGTCGGCATCTACATCATCATGGGCCTGGGTCTGAATATCGTGGTCGGGTTTGCGGGGCTGTTGGATCTGGGCTATGTGGCCTTTTTCGCCATCGGCGCTTACACCGTGGGCATCCTCACCTCCACTGGCAAGCTGGCCACGGTGGGGTGGTCTTTCTGGATGGCGTTGCCCGTGGCCGTTTTTCTGGCTATGATGGCGGGCGTAATTCTGGGCATTCCGGTGTTGAAGATGCGCGGCGATTATCTGGCCATCGTCACCCTGGGCTTTGGCGAGATCATCCGCGTGGTTGTGCTTTCCGACTGGTTGAAGCCTTTCATCGGCGGCGCTCAGGGCATTTTGCAGATTCCCAAGCCGCAAATCGGCGAATTCGTCTTCAAAAAGCCGGAGCAGATGTATTACATCGTGTTAGCGGGCATCTTACTCGTAGGCTATGTGGCCTGGAGGCTGCGGGACGCCCGGGTTGGCCGGGCGTGGAAGGCGCTGCGAGAGGATGAGGACGTGGCCGAGGCTATGGGCATCCACCTGGTCAGCACCAAGCTGATGGCCTTCGCCACGGGCGCGGCCTTCGCCGGTCTGGCGGGCGCGATTTTTGCAGCCAAGCTGGGCTCCATCTTCCCTCACAGCTTCAATCTCATCGTCTCCATCAACGTGCTCTCTTTGATCATCGTGGGCGGCATCGGCAGCCTGCCCGGCGTGGTCGTCGGCGCGCTGATCCTGGTGGGGCTGCCCGAGCTGCTGCGTGAGTTTGCGGACTTCCGCATGTTGTTCTATGGCGCATTGCTGGTGGCGATGATGTTGGTCAAGCCCGAAGGCTTCGTGCCCGAGAAGACCCACGCCCGGGAGTTGAGCGAGAAGGAGCCGTTCTCACCTGAAATCGAGCCAGAAGCGCCCGCCCGGGAGACCATCTAAGGAGGAGATCATGGCAGAGACGAAATCGGAATTCATTCTGGAAACAGTGAACGTCACCAAGCAGTTCGGCGGCCTGACCGCGGTCAAGGATCTCAGCATCCAGGTGCCACAGAAATCGATTTACAGCGTCATCGGCCCCAATGGCGCGGGCAAGACCACCTTCTTCAACTGCATCACCGGTTTCTATAAGGTGACCGAGGGCGACATTATCCTGGATGGCGAATCCATCGTGGGTCTGCGGCCCGACATCATCGTCAAGAAGGGCATCTCTCGCACCTACCAGAACATCCGCCTGTTCCAGAATCTGACAGCGCTGGAAAATGTGATGGTGGGGCATCATCCCCGCATGAAGGCGGGATGGTTCGGGGCGGTGCTCAATACGCCCGCCACCCGCCGCGAGGAGGCCGAAACCCGCAAGCTGGCCATGGAGCTGCTCGAGTTCGTGGGCCTGAAAGGCTATGAGTATGAGCTGGCCACCAATCTGCCCTACGGGCAGCAGCGACGGCTGGAGATCGCCCGGGCACTGGCCAGTGAGCCCAAGCTGCTCCTCCTGGATGAGCCCACCGCGGGCATGAATCCCAGCGAGACCGAGGAAATGACCGAGTTCATCGACAATTTGCGCAAGGAGCTGGGCATTACCGTGCTGCTCATCGAGCATGACATGCGCGTGGTTATGACCATTTCCGACATCATCACTGTGCTGGACTACGGCCAGAAGATCGCCGAAGGCAAACCGGAAGAAGTCCGGGCCAACCCGCGGGTCATCGAGGCTTATCTCGGCCGCGGCGCAGCCACTCAGCACGAAGCGCAGGCAGCGTAAGGGGGTAACAGGATGGCACTTCTCACACTGGATAACGTTCACACTTACTACGGCAACATCCACGCCCTCAAGGGCATTTCCATCACGGTGGACGAGGGGGAGATCGTCACCCTCATCGGCGCCAATGGCGCGGGCAAATCCACCACGCTAAAGACCATCAGCGGCCTCCTCTATCCCCGTCAGGGCAAGGTTTATCTTGAAGACAAGGACCTGACCAAGTTCAGCGCCCACGAGATCGTGCGGATGGGCGTGATTCATGTGCCCGAAGGCCGCCGCGTCTTCTCGCGCCTGACGGTGATGGAAAACCTGGAGATGGGCGCGTTCACTCGCAAGGATAAAGATGGCGTCCAGAAGGACCTGAAGCGCGTGTTCGAGCTTTTTCCCCGGCTGGAGGAGCGGCAAAATCAGGTGGCGGGCACCCTTTCTGGCGGCGAGCAGCAGATGCTGGCTATGGGCCGGGCGCTGATGAGCAAACCCCGCATCCTGCTACTGGATGAGCCCTCCATGGGGCTGGCTCCGGTGTTGGTGGATTTGATCTTCGACACCATTCGCGAGCTCAACAACCAGGGCATGACCATCTTGCTGGTGGAGCAGAACGCGTTGCTGGCGCTGGATGTGGCGAATCGCGGCTATGTGCTGGAGACGGGCACGATTCCGTTGGCGGGCGACGCCAGGGAATTGGCCAACAATCCCCAGGTCAAGGAAGTTTATCTGGGCGGCGCATAGTAAGTCGACCATCATTGCAAACACATCATCACCCAAAGCCCGCTGGCGATTTTGCCAGCGGGCTTTCTTATGGTTACAATCAAAATCTTGAGTGCGTCTTTTTGATTGCAATAGACATTATTGGAAATAACCGATGACGAGACGGACTCTCAACTTTCCTCTCAATCATGCCCGAATCAATGATCAATGATTGATGATTAAAGGGAAACCCACACTGATTTAGCCTTTGATCATTGTTCATTAATCTTTGAATCTTGTCGGCTACAGCATGATGCCAGACATAAACAACAGCTTCCTTATTTTCAATAACGTCTAATGAATGATCATGGCTCAATCCGCTTCTTCACCCCTCACCCGCATCGACTTGTTGGCATGGCTGTATGATCGCGCAAGCAAATCGCGCTGCGTAAGCCTGGTGGGCGTCAACAATGTGGGTAAATCTGCGTTGCTGCGAGATTTCCGCTCGCCGGAGGTGCGCCGTCTTGTCCGCCCCGACCTGGATGACGGCATCCACATCTTCCATATTGATTGCAATCGCATGTTGGAGGAGAGCGAGCAGGCTTTTTATGAGCTGATCCTGCGGGTGCTGTTGCAGAATCTGCAAGAGGGCGAGGCGTCGTTACGGGCCAGCATCCAGCGGGCGTATGAGCAATTGATTGCGCCTCCGAGCAAGCTGCATATTCCTCTCAGTTTCAATCAGGCCATCACCACTCTGGTGGAAAGCCAGGCTTCTCAGGCGGTCATCGTATTCGATGAGTTCGACAGCGCTTTTCGGGAGCTGGATGGACGAGTGTTTTTGAATTTGCAGGCGCTGAAAGATCGCTACGGCGACAGGCTCAGTTACATCATCGCCACCCATCGTCGGCTCATTCACCTGCGCATGGGGGAGGATGTGGACGATTTCATCGAGATGTTCGGCGCCGATGTGCGTTATGTTACGCCCCTGGATGAGGCGGACGCGCGACGGAGTATTGTCGCCTGCGCAGGAGAGACGAGCGCTCGTTTCGACGAATCGGATATCGCTTTTTTGTTGGCCCAGGCGGGCGGACATCCGGCTTTGTTGGATTTAGCGTGTCGCAGGCTGGCGCAGATAACGGGCGAGTTGCAGCGCACGGCCAGCGAGGATCAGCTCATCCACCGGGAGGTGCGAGACATCCTGCGCCGGGATCCGGGCGTGATGGCTGAGTGCCAGAAGATATGGCGAGACCTGACGGACATGGAGCAGGCCGCTCTGGAGAGCTTTTTCAATCCCGAGCGCGCACCTCAATCCGAGGCCGTGGACGAGCTCTTGCGCAAGGGCGTCTTGCTGGCCGATGGCGACGAGCCGCGTTTTTTCGCTGCCTTGTTCGAAGATTTTCTGCATCGACGCGTCGTCGGCCGGCGCGATCCGCAAACCGGCGTGCGCGTGAATATGGAATCGGGCCAGGTGACGGTGAATGGTCGTCTCGTCCCCAATCTGACTCGATTGGAGTATCGTCTGTTGCTGCTGCTGTATGGGCGTTTGAACGCCATCTGCGATAAATACACCATCGTCGAGTCGGTCTGGGGCGAGGAGTATGTAGATGACGTTTACGACTCAGCCATCGAGAAGCTGGTCAGTCGTCTGCGCAAGAAGATCGAGCCGGATCCCTCCAATCCCAAATATCTCATCACGGTGCGAGGACGGGGCTACAAGCTGGTGGGGTGAGCGGCGGTCAAAGGGCGGGGAGGACGGCGCTGGCAGGGGGCGCGCCGGGCGAATGGCCCGAAAGATCGTCAGGTCTCTGTCGTCTGAATGTCAGGAAAGTTGAGTCAAATGGCTGTAACATGAGTCTGGATGAAGATATCCCGTCGACAGGAGACCACGCCATGACATCGCTTGTTCAAGAAGTGAACGCGCTCATCCAGTCAAACCTCGAAACGATTATTGCTTATTCCAATCCGGATGAAGGATTATCTTCGCTGGATACTTATAGCCAGAAAATGGAAGATTATCTGGATGTGTTGGAGGAGATGACGAAGGTGCTGGCTGAGGGGGTGCGGCGTTTGCGTAGCAAACAACGACGATTCGAGTCGCTGGCGGCGGAAGCGGATCGCAGCGCCAGGCAGTTTGCGGATGAAGGGCAGGGGAAGCTGGCCCGGGCGGCGTACGCTCGCAAGCAGGTCATGCGTCAGGCGTTCGAGGCGTTTCGGGAGGAGGCGGATATGCAGAATGAGCGTTTTCAGACATTGATGGATGTGAGGTTGCGGCTGGAGGCCCGTCTCACCGAGGTGGCGCAAGAACGCGCGGTCTTGCAGGCGCTCCAGTCCGCTGCCGCAGTCGGCGCCTGAGTGAGCGTTCGGTTGGAATAAGGGGGGGCTGCCCCAGCCCTGATTTCAATCGGCAGGTTCTGGCAAGAAATGCAAATTTGCCCCCAAATTGGAACGCATCCATCGCCGGGCGTCCTGTTGACAGATGCGAGGGAGGGTGTTATCATACAATAAATCAGGAGCTTTCCATGTTCACCCCTTTTTAACGGATGAAGGCGCGCCGGGGGCGACTTGCAGGCATGCGTTACGAAAGGGGGGACGGATTCTGCGGAGGACGCCATGTCGCACAGGTCGCTATTTTCCGGAAAAAGGAAACCAGGTTTCCTGGGGCTTTTGACGGCCATCCTGGCTGGAGGAATGTTGTTGGGAATCATCTCGCCCGCGCGGTCGCTGGCGGAGGCTGCACCAGTGATGATGCAAAGTCATGCCGAGAGCCGTTGGCAACGTGATGGGGAGGCTTCTCGGTTGGGCGGTTTGGTTCAGAATCCGACGGTGAGCGCGACATCGGCGCTGACAGCCACCGCCACGATGACGCCCACGGTGGGGATTTCGCCTTCCGGCCCATTTCTATCGCCCGAAGGGGGCGAGTGGCGTTTGGACGATGGGGCGCTCACGTTGCAAATCGGGCCCGGTGCGTTCGACCAGGGGGCTTTCGCACACTTTCGGTGGGTGGATGACGCCGACGCCAGGGCGCTTTCTCCTTTTGACAGGGTTTTCCGGCTTCAATTTTTGGATGAACAGGGGGCGGCGATCAAGCCGGGGCGAAACAGTAACGTTGAGTTATTACTGGATTACGGGGCGATATTGCCGGTGGCGTGGGAGGACGTGGACTGGCAAGATCGGCTGACTTTGTATCGGGTGTGGGATTGTCAGCAAGAAGAAGATGAGGAGCATGGCGAATCGTGGTTGAATTGCGCCAATTGGGTGCAATTGCCGGTGGTGAACGATATGAAACGGCGGTTGCTGCGCGTGGATCTGACGCGATTCAGCGCACAGCCGCAGACGCCAGCGCTGGTGGGGAGCGTCAGCGAGCAGGCCTATCGACGCGGCGATGGGGAGTGGGAAGACATCTGGGGGGCGATGCCCGACGATTTGGAGAGTGGATCGGTTGATCTGGCGCAAGGGAATCAGGCTGCCGGCTTTTATGTGTTGGCCACCTCATCCAGCGGCGAATCATCGGGAGATTACAAGGCGGAGCCCCTGGATACGGTGAAGGATTATCACGTGGGGTTGTTCAGCGGGGCGGCGCAGACAAGCTATCCTGTTCCGGCGCCACCGGGCGTGGCCGGCGCGGCGCCCGAGGTGATATTGCGCTACGATAGCGGCAATGTGGATGGCATGAATACGAAGAAGAATGATCAGGCGGGGCCAGTGGGGCTGGGATGGAGTCTGGAGATGGGGTCGATTCAGCGCGTTCTGCAGCCCTGCAATCGCAGCCAGGCGCCCGGGGATCTGTGCCTGGGGCATTCCACCTATTATCTGCGGCTGAACGGGGCGAGTTCCCTGTTGTTGCAGGATGAAAATGGCGTATGGCGCTTGCAGAATGATCCGTTGTGGCGGGTGGAACGGGTGGACGGAGGCTCCGGTTATCCGGGCGAGGCGGACGCGCAATACTGGCGGATCACCACGCCCGACGGCGTCCAGTATCGTTTCGGCGGCGAATATGACCCGGAAACCGGGGCGGACCTGGACTCCGCCTTTTACACGCCGGTTTACAGCACCAGCCAATGCACGAATGATGCGTATCGGGTGTGCAATGCTATCTGGAAGTGGAACCTGGACAGGGTGGAGGATGCGAACGGGAATGTGGTGACGTATGCCTATGAGCAGGAGGCGAACTATTACAAGGCGCGCAACGACAGCCGCAGCGTGTTGCGGCGGAAATATGTGCGGGCGGGAATGGTGAAGGAGATCAGATACACGCGGCGGGCCGGAGACGCGTCGATGGGCGTTTATCGCGTGCAATTCAACAGCGAGTTGCGGTGCGAGGATCCGTCGTCGGTGGACGGTTGCCAGTGGCCCGATAACTTCCCCGATACGCCCGATGATTTGACGTGCGAGGCGGCCGGGAGTTGCAGCCAGAACGCCCCCACCTTCTGGAGCCAACGGCGGCTTTCCAGCGTGCAAACCCTGGTGCAGGAAAATGGGCAATGGCGCACGGTGGATTTCTATGATCTCGCGCATCGTTTTCCCGACCCGCCGCCAGACAGCTATGGCGACGACAGCAAGAAGAAGTTGTGGCTGGATGGAATCACCCGGCGGCCGGGGGGCGATTATCGCTGGTCCGGTTTCGAACAGATGGAGGCGGAACGCTTCGATGCGCAGTCGGGGGTGGATGTGAGCACGGAGCCGGTGAATGACATCGGGCGGGGGCGCATCGTCATCCACATCCATGATGGCGATTGGCTCAAATTCTCGGACGTGGACCTGGGGGAGGGGGCCAACGCCCTGCTGATGCGCATCGACCCCAAGCAGAGCAACGCGGTGATCCGGGCGCATCTGGACAGCGTGAACGGGCCTGTGATCGCGGAGAAGAATATCGGGAATTCCAGCCAGTCATACACGACTTTCGAGGCCGCGGTGGACCCAGCCCAGGCCCGGGGCGTGCACGATATCTACTTCACTTTCCACAGCAGCAGCTCCAATCCTCTCATGCTGTTCAACTGGTTCCGTTTTGTGCCTGACCAGGACCTGCCGGGGTTGCCGGGGGTGAGCTATGAGTTGACGTGGAAGGATAACCGCCGCAATCATCCCAACGGCGTCTCCCCCATGACCATGGGCCGCATCGGGCATATCCACACAGAATTGGGGGGAGATATCGCGTTCAATTATGGCAAGAGCCATGAGTGTTCTCCTTCGCTTCCCAACTACATTCGCATACCCTATGATTGCTATCCGGGCTGGATTGGAAATAGCACGGTGTTGTGGAACAAGTGGAAAGTGTTGAGCATGGATGTGGCGGATCCTGTTACCGGACAGCCCACGCAAACCACCACCTACACCTATTCGGAACCCACATGGGGTTACAATGACGAAATCTATAACGCTGACGGCAAATATCTGTGGAATGATTATCGCGGACACCAGGTGGTGACGGTGACGGACAGTTCCGGCGCCAAGACAGAGTATCGCTTCTATCGGGGCATGGAGGGGGATCGGAAGAACAGCAACGGCGGCGTGCATCACGAAAATATCACCCTGAGCGATGGCAGCACGCGCACGGATGACAACTGGTTGCGAGGCCAGGTGGCGGAGACGCGACGGCTGAAGGCCGATGGCTCGGCCCTGACGCGGGCGGTGACCTGGTATGTGGGGCGCAAGACCGCGGAAACGAGCCAGGACGACCGGGAAGACCCCCACTGGACCGCCATCGAAGCCCAGGAAAACACCCTCTATGGCACGGAGACGAAGACGACGCGGGTGGAATATGATTATGATAATTATGGCAATGTCGTGGAAGAGCGCTGGCTGGGGGATAAACTGGACGGGAGCGATGACCGAACGGTGAAGCGCGGTTACGTCTATAATGTGAGTGATTATCTGGTCGACCGCATGCAGTGGGAGAAGCTGGTGGCGGGGACGCCGGGGACGACCGAGCAGTGCACGACGTACACCGCCACCGATGTGCCGGTGACGATCCCGAATCAGGGGACGCCCACCGTTCATTCGGATCTGACTGTTCCCGACAGCGGCGTGATCAGCGATCTCAACATCTGGAATCTGGAGGGGACGCATACATGGGTGCATGATCTCAGCTTCACGTTGATTGCGCCGGACGGGGCCAGCGTGCAGGTCTGGTATCGTCCTTGCCCCGATGACAGTGCGTATGAGGATTTCGACATCAACTTCGATGACGAAGCTGCGAAATCCTACAGCGACATCAGTTGCTCTACATCGGCGCCCGCAGGAGGCGGCGACACTTATCAGCCCCAGAACCCGCTGTCGGGTTTCGATGGTCACGCCATGCAGGGCGCGTGGCGGATGGAGATTCAGGATCACTATAACAATGATGGCGGTCAGTTGAATATGTGGCAACTGGAGATTTGCCGCCAGGTGAGTCAGAATGAACAGGTGCTGGCTTACACCGAATACGCCTACGACGGCGGGGCCATTGGGGACGCGCCCACGCAGGGGAATCTGACTCTGACCCGGGCTTACAGCAGCGTTTCGCCGCAAATCTACCATGATAGCACGGCCAGTTATGACGCGCTGGGCCGGGTGATCAGCGCCACCGACGCCAACGGCCACACGACCACCACCAGCTATGATCCCACCTACGGCTATGTGAGCCAGGTGACCAACGCCCTGGGCCATACCGTGACCACGGTGGCGGACCCGGCCACGCACAAGCCCACGCAGATCACCGACGCCAACGGACATGTAACCACCCTGGCCTATGACGCCTATCACCGTCTGACCAACGTGTGGCTGCCCACAGAGCCCACGTCGGGCCCGGCCAGCTTCATCTTCGACTATCATCCTGAGGCCCGCCCCGCCTGGGTGCAGAGCAGCCAGTTGCAGGATGCGAGCAGCGGGCATTATCTGCAAAGCTGGGCCTATGTGGATGGTTTGGGCCGGACGGTGCAGACGCAAACCCCCGCGGCCGCGAGCGGCAACCGCATCCTGAGCAGCACCGCGTACAACGATCTGGGCCAAACCCTGTACAGCAGCTCGGCTTACGAGGCGACCGGCGCGGCGGGCAGCGGCTATGTCGCGCCCACCTGGACCTCGCTGATGAATTATCAGCGCTTCGAGTATGACGAATTGGGCAATCAGACGAAGGCCGCGACCATGTCGCAAGGGACGGAGC
>JALXAF010000423.1 GCA_026992375.1 Anaerolineae bacterium | reverse complement strand
GCACAAGGTCGAGGACATGGAGGCAGTGTTGGGCCTGCTGCCCTCGGGCCGGGTGAAGGGGTGGTTGGGGGTGGGGTAATCAGTAAGTCGGTAATCAGTGAGCAGTAATCAGTGAGCAGTAATCAGTGTTCAGTGGGGGGGCAATAGATGCTTCGCTCGCTGCACTCCCTCAGTATAAAGTAATCCCCGCGGCATTCCGAGGCCCGCAGCGCCGAGGAATCCAGCGCAGCGAAAAGGCCGCTCACTGCGCTCCTCAGCATGACGCGAATACGGTTGGATTTCTCATGCACCAGGGCGAGTTTGAGAATGCCCGCGGATGGTGCTATCATTCATCCCTGCCAGATAACCGCCATCTCACCCGATCCAACGACCCTTATGACCAATTTCATCATCATGCCCGGCCCGCTGACCGGCGCAACCACCGTCCCCGCCGATAAATCAATCACCCATCGGGCGCTGTTGTTCGGAGCCATCGCGGATGGCGTCAGCCGCGTCCGCAATCCCCTGCGCAGCGGCGACACCAACGCCACCCTGGGCGTGGTGCGCGCCCTGGGCGTAACCGTGCGAGAAACGGATTCGGGCGAGCTGTTGGTGCATGGCCGGGGGCTGAACGGCCTGCAAGAGCCCGAAACCGTGCTGGATTGCGTCAACAGCGGCACCACCGTGCGCCTGCTCATCGGGCTGCTGGCTGGACAGGATTTCTTCAGCGTGCTGGCGGGCAGTCCTCAGTTGCGCAAGCGGCCCATGGGCCGGGTCACCGAGCCGCTGCGGCGCATGGGCGCGCACATCCATGGCCGGGAGCGCGGGCGTCTGCTGCCGCTGGCCCTCAGCGGCGCGTCATTGCACGGCGTGGATTACGAGCTGCCCGTGCCCAGCGCCCAGGTGAAGACCGCCCTGCTGCTGGCCGGACTGTACGCGGACGGCCTCACGGTGGTCGTCGAACCGGGCCCGGCCCGAGATCACACCGAGCGCATGTTGACCAGCATGGGCGCGCCCATTGTTCGCAAGGGCAAATACATCACCTCCGAGCGCCCGAGTGCCTCTCTGACGCCCCTGGACATCACCGTGCCGGGCGATTTCTCGTCGGCTGCGTTTCTGCTGGCCGCGGGTGCGCTGGCTGCGGGCAGCCATCTCACCATCCAGCGCGTGGGCGTGAACCCCACCCGCGTGGGCCTGCTGGAGGCGCTCATGGCCATGGGCGCGGACATCCAGTTGGATGGCTGGGGCGAGATGGCGGGCGAGCCCACGGGCGATCTGCATGTGCGCCCCGCAGAATTACATGGCGTCACCGTGCAAGGCGACCAGATCGTGACCATGATCGACGAACTGCCCGTGTTCGCGGTCGTCGCCACCCAGGCCCGGGGCGACACCATCGTGCGGGATGCAGCGGAGCTGCGGGTGAAGGAGACCGACCGCATCGCCACCACCGTGGCCGAGCTGCGCAAGCTGGGCGCGGACATCGAGGAGTTGCCCGACGGCTTCATCGTGCACGGGCCCACGACGTTGCACGGCGCACGCGTCAGCTCTCATGGAGATCACCGGTTGGCCATGGCGCTGACTGTGGCGGGCCTCATCGCCGAAGGCGCGACCATCGTTGAGGACGCAGCCTGCGCGTCCGACTCCTTCCCCCGCTTCGAGGAAATCATGCTCAGGCTGGGCGCGAAGCTGGATATAACGCCTTGATCGCCTCGAACAGGCCCGATTGCTTCTCGATGACGAATTCGCCCTCCGCCTCGATTTTGCGGGCGATGGCCCGCTGCAGCGGCTCGGCATTTCGCGAGAGCATAGGGGAGCGATCCATGGACAGGGCGTAGGCGACCAGGGGCGCAACTTCGGTCACCCGCAGCGCATCGTCATAGTGATAGCGGTTGACGGTGGGAAAGTGGCGGTGCAGAGCGTCAGCGCCATTGTTCAATCCGAAGCTCGTGGACGTCCGATAATCGAGCGCCTGCGGATCGAGCCGCCGGATCAGATCGTTGAGTTGCTGCATGTTTTGCGGGCCGTTGGTGGCGGCGTACAATCGCCCGCCCGGTTTCAGCACCCGGTGCAGCTCGGCGATGGCCTGATCCAGGTCGGGGGCGTGGTAAAGCATGAAATTGGCGATAACGCCATCGAAGGTTTCGGCGGGGAAGGGGATATCCACCACGTTGATGCGGGCGAACGCGAAGCGTTGGCGGGCCTCGCCCAGATTCGCCCGGGCCTGAGCCAGCATTCCGGGCGAGAAATCAGAGAGGGTGATACCCCAACCATTGGGGATACGGTCGAGATTGGCCCGCCAGAAATCCGCGGGCCCGGTTCCCACCTCCAGAATGCGGGCGCGGGCGGGCAAGTGCAGCATCCGCCACACCCAGCCCCACCAGGGCTCGGGATTGACGCTGAAGCGGGCGTGCAGCGCGATGCGGGCGTTGAGCCGGGACGCGTCCCGGTATTGTCTTTTCAGCAGAGCTGTGGCTTGTGTAATGTGGGTCATCTTCACGATCCTCGAGAATGGTGCTACAATCCTGTGGACATTCAGTCTAACACAATTTTCACGCCGCCAATAGCGGATTTCGGAGGTCGCAGCCGGCCTCAGAGGTCTGGGCGAAGGCAAAAGGACATCCATCAATGACAGACCAACCATCATCTCCCCCAAACATCGTGCTCACCGGCTTCATGGGCGTGGGCAAAAGCGCAGTGGGCCGCGAGGTGGCCGCTCGTCTGGGCCGCCCTTTCGTAGATCTGGATGATCTCATCGAGCAGGAAGCGGGCATGAGCATCAACGATATCTTCGCCACCAGGGGCGAGGCGCATTTTCGGGCGCTGGAGATGCTGACCTTGCGAGAGCTGGCCGCGCAACGGGGCATGGTCATCGCCACCGGCGGCGGCGCGCTGGTGGACCCGGCCAATCGCGAAATGATGACTCGCACCAGCCTGGTCATCTGCCTGACGGCCAGCGTCAGCGCCATCGAGGCCCGGGTGGGCGAGGCTGCGGATCGTCCGCTGCTGGCCGGGCCCGACAAGCAGCAGCGCATCATGGCCCTGATGAATCAGCGGGCCGCGGCCTACGCCGAAATCCCCTACTGGGTCGACACGACGGACAAAACCGTGGTTCAGGTGGCGGATGAGGTCATCGCCCTGGCCGAAAACGGGCTGGGCGGGATTTTGCGGCTGCCGGTGCAATTGCCCGATGGCTCGGGCTATGACATCCTGCTGGGCGCGGGCCTGCTGACCGAGGCTCCGGCGCTGCTGCGCGAGCGCGGCCTGCAAGGGGATGTGGTTATCGTCAGCGATGAGCATGTGGCCCCGCACTGGGCCCGGCCTCTGCTGGACGCGTTCGCCCGGGCGGATGTGCGGGCCGCGCTGGTGACGCTGCCCCCGGGCGAGGCGCACAAGAATCTCGCCACCATCGCCCGGCTCTACGATGAGTTTTTGGCCGCGGGCCTGGATCGCTCGGGGCTGGTGTTGGCGCTGGGCGGCGGCGTCATTGGCGATATGGCCGGATTCGCCGCGGCCACCTATCTGCGCGGGGTGCGCTTTGTGCAGATGCCCACATCGTTGCTGGCCATGGTGGATTCGTCGGTGGGGGGCAAGACGGGCGTGGATCTGCCTCAGGGCAAGAATCTGGTGGGCGCGTTCAAGCAGCCGGAGCTGGTGATCATCGATCCCGATCTGCTGTCCACTCTCCCGCCCGAGGAGTTCCGCAACGGCCTGGCCGAAGTCATCAAGCATGGGATCATCGAGGACGCCCGGCTTTTCGCACAACTGGAGGGCGACGGCCCCGCGTCGATGGAATCGATGATTGCGCGGGCGCTGCGGGTGAAAATCGGGGTGGTGCAGCGCGATCCCTTCGAGCATGGCGAGCGGGCGCATCTGAATTTGGGCCACACCTTCGGCCACGCCATCGAGCGAGTGAGCGGCTACGCCATTCCCCACGGGCAGGCGGTGGGACTTGGGCTCATCGCCGCGGCGCGGCTGGCCGCGGCCCGGGGGCTGTGCTCGCCCGAGCTGCCCCAGCGCGTCGAGCGCGTGGTGACGCGCCTGGGCCTGCCCGCGAGCCTCTCGGGCTATGATCCCCGGGCCATCGTGGAGGCCATGTCCACCGACAAGAAGCGCAAGCGCGGCAAGGTGCGATTCGTGCTGCCTCGGGCCATTGGCGATGTGGACGTGTATGACGATGTCAGCGAAGCTGAGGCCCTGGCCGCGGTGCAGAGTCTGTTCGGTAAATAGAACGCAGATGACGCAGTAAAAGCTGATCTCCGCAGATGAAAAAAGACACGATAGACATAATTGGAAATAACCAGCGGTGAGTTGAGCTATCAACCTTTCGCCCGATCATGCCCGAATCAATGATCAATGATTGATGATTAAAGGGGAAACCACGCTGATTTAGCCTTTAATCATTATTCATTAATCATTAAGCGTTGTCATTATCCGAGGAGCTCTTCATGGAATCTTACGACGAAACCACTTACGGCGACGCCATCGCCCACATTTATGATGACTGGTACGAAAGCTACGACCCCGCGGCCATCGAGACGCTGGCCGAGCTGGCCCGGGGCGGGCCCGCGCTGGAGCTGGGCATTGGCACCGGACGCATCGCTCTGCCCCTGCAAGACCGGGGCGTGATGGTGCACGGCATCGAGGCTTCGGAAAAGATGGTGGCGAAATTGCAGGCCAAGCCGGGCGGCTACCGCATCCCCGTCACCATCGGCAATTTCGCCGATGTGCCCGTGCAGGGTGAATATCCCCTCATCTTCGTGGTGTTCAATACCCTCTTCGCCCTCCTCACGCAAGAAGAGCAGGTGCAGTGCTTTCGCAATGTGGCCGAACATCTGGCCCCTGACGGTGTTTTCGTGACCGAAACCTTCATGCCCGACATGACGCGGTTTCAGCGGGGGCAGAACATCAGTCTGGTGGCGATGGATGACGGCTATCTGCGCATCGACGTCACCCGGCACGACCCTGTGTTGCAGCACATTTACAGCCAGCATGTGGCCTGGACGGAATCGGGCGCGCGGTTTTATCCGGTGCGGCTGCGCTACATCTGGCCCTCGGAGCTGGATTTGATGGCGCAGCTCGCGGGCCTGAAACTGGTGGCGCGCTGGGGCGACTGGAGCAAGAGCCCATTCACCAAAGACAGCGGCAAATTGATTTCCGTTTTCGGTCGTGCCTGAGCCCGCGCCGTTGCTTTTCTCCGGGCGTGACGCCCAAACCCTGCCGCCCGGGGGCGCGGGTGGCAGCTATGCGCTTTTCTTTTGGCTGGATGCGCCGCTAACGGTGAGCGCGGGGCGGCTGGGCGCGGTGACGCTGCCCGCGGGCTGGCTTGCGTACGCGGGGTCGGCCCTGGGCCCGGGCGGCCTTCACGCCCGATTGCGGCGGCATCTGGCTCCGACCAAGCGTACGCATTGGCACATCGACGCTCTCACCACGCGAATGCGTCCGATCTTTTGGCTGGCCCTGGCCGATGGCGAGCGCCACGAATGCGATTGGGCGCAGCGTCTGGCCGCGCATCCCCGGGCGAGCATTCCCGCGCCCGGTTTTGGCAGCAGCGATTGCAAACGGGGCTGCCGGGCGCATCTCATCGCACTGGATGGCGCTTTGACCCTGGAGGAGATCATCGCCTGGTTGTTTTAGATGCGACGCGCTTGCCGTAAGCTGCGTCGCATCGACAAATTACCCTGGCTGCAAATTTTTGATTAGCACGGGAATGCGGCGGCCCACCGCCCGAAAACCAAATCCCTTGTACAATCGCTGCGAGGCCGCGTTGCGCCACTGGGTGTTGAGGGTGATGTGCATCGCACCCCGCTGTGCGGCGAAATCTAGGGCGTCCGCCAGCAGATAACGCCCGTAGCCGCGGCCTTGCAGCGTGGGCGCGACGGCCAGCCGCACGATCTGGGCCTGTTCGCCGTGCACCTGCATGCAGGAATAGCCCACGAGTCTGTTTTCCTGCTCCAGCACCACCAGCCGGTCTGCGATCATCAGCCATTTCACCAACTCGCCGCTGCTGAATTGCCAGGGCCAGTCGAACGCCTGATGATCCAGCACTGTCAGATCGCCGATCTCGTGGGGGCGCAGGGCGCGCAACGTGGCTTGCGGAAGCTGATATTCGGGCAAGAGGGGGCGGGGGGGCGCGGCTCGCTCGAAGTGGATGATGTAATCGTGCGGCGTGAAGCCCTGGCGCATCAGTGGCGCGGCCAGCCACACATCCACCGCCAGGTGCATGAGGAAGCGATTGCCGCGGGCGGTCAGCGCGTTTTCCAGCGGGCGCAGCAGGTGTGACAGGCCATCGTCGATGCGCCAGCCGTTGATTAGTCCCACCCCGCGCAACGTGGCCAGCTCTTTTTGGTAGGACGAGCTGCAGATAAACCCCCACAACAGCGGCCCGGTGTCGGCCACCAGGCAATCCCCGCGCTTGACCATCTGCATCAGGTCTTCGTGGCCGAAGTGCATGACCACGCGTCGCGCATGATGGTGGAGCTGCATAATGCGCTCGATGTCAGAAGTCCTGGCCGGACGAACGATGATCTGGATATCGTGCATGAAACGCGACGCTGGTGGAGGAAGTTAAGACGATAGGTTTGCACCGGGGCCTGTGCTGCTCGGGCGAACGTTTGATTGCAGTGACTAGTATAATTCTAACATATCGGGCGGAGCGGCTGGTAAAAATCAACGCTCGCACTTCCGCCGCCTTCCGCCGTCGAAACCGCCCCTTTTTTCGACCCCTGGGTGCGACGATTGGCATATTCACAAAAATGCGTTAGGATAATGGCTGTCTTTTTTCTTTATCATCTCATTTTTCGTAACTGCTCAGGTAGCCTGGTTCGGCCTGGAAAACGTCTTGCCACGAAGGCTCGAAGGAACGAAGACACGAAGAGAATCCTTATTTCTCACCCTTCGTGCCTTCGTGTCGTCGTGGTTTTTGGCCTTGCTACGTTAGTAGTTACCATTTTTCACGAGGCCTGTATTGAAAGCATTCGATTACATCAGACCCAATAGCCTGGAGGAAGCTGGCCGCTATTTTGCTCAAGGAAAATCTGTAAAAATACTGGGGGGCGGCGCCACCCTCTTTTTGCAGCTTCAGAACGGCGAGCTGGCTCCGGACATCGTCATGGATGTCAAGGATATCCCCGGATTCCGGGATGTCCGTTATCATCACAATCATGGGCTCAAGCTGGGAGCAGCCGTCAATTTACAACATCTCGTCACCGGATTGGAGATTCGTCGCCATTATCCGCTGCTGAACCAGACTGCGCACCAATTGGCGTCGCCGCAGATACGCAATCGCGCTACCATTGGCGGCACCCTGGCCTGGGCCTCGCCCGTGTCGGAGCTGGCTGCGTCCATGCTTTGTTACGACGCGGTCTGTCACACCTGGCGACCGGAGGGCGCGCGCGCCATTCCCATTGGCGAGCTTTATTTGGGGGATTTCAAGACGGCGCTGGGGCCCGATGAGCTCATCACCCACGTCCACCTGCCTTCTTTTCCCGTCCGCACCTTTGGCGTCTATCAACGCCAGACGGTGCGCCATGACGGGCGCAGAATGATAGCGGGCGCGGCGGCGCTGGCCGTTCGCAAACACAACGCGCTCACCAATTGGCGCATCGCGGTTTTGGGCGTGGACGATCGCCCCAAACGCATGCCCGAGGCCGAGGCCCTGCTCGCTGGCGCGCCCGCGGAGGAGGATATCGAGCAGGCGCTGGCCGCTGTGCAGGATAACATCCATCCCCAGGATGTGGTTTACGCCCGGGCCGATTACCGACGAACGGTGCTCGATTCACTTTTGCGCCGCAGTATCCAGGCAATCATTGACAATCTTCAGGACTATAACGCATGAAGCATGAAATCCGATTTATCATCAATGGCGAGAGCCGCTCTTTGACTGTGCTTTCTCAGCAGACGTTGCTTGAGGTTTTGCGAGAGGATTTGGGGCTGACAAGTCCCAAGCATGGTTGCTCCACTGGCGAATGCGGCGCTTGCAGCGTGCTTCTCAACGGCGAAGTCGTCAACTCCTGTATGGTGCTGGCGGCCGAAGTTGACGGTGCGGATATTTTGACGGTGGAGGGGCTCGCTACGGATGACGAGCTTCATCCCCTGCAGAAGTCTTTTATCGATCATCACGGCGTGCAGTGCGGCTATTGCGCCTCGGGCATGCTTATTTCGGCCAAGGCCTTGCTCAACCGCACATCTCGCCCGCACGAAGAGGAGATACGCGAAGCGTTGGTGGGCAATCTCTGTCGATGCGGCGCTTACGCCGACATCATCAAATCCATTCAGGTCGCCTCCAGGGCCCGACGATAGAGGTGAGTTCGATGATTTCACGCAAACCCCATGTGATTGGCAAGCCTTTTCCTCTGATCGAGGCCCAGCGCAAACTCACGGGCGTCACCTGCTACGCCGGGGATGAAAAGATCAACCCGGACATGCTTCATGCCCGCATCCTCTTTAGCGAACGCCCACGGGCCCGCTTTTGGCTTCGTAATCTCGATGCCGCCCGTAATCATCCGGGCGTGGTCGCGTTGCTAACCGGTCGCGATGTGGATGGCCGCATGGGCCACACCGTCGCCGATCGGAAATTGCTGGCGGTGGATGAAGCGCTCTACGCTGGGCAGCCCCTGGCCGTCATCGCGGCCGAGACGCCTGAGATAGCGGCCGAGGCTCTGGCGCTCATCCAGGTGGATTACGAGGATTTGCCCGCGACGCTCTCTATCGAGGAGTCGTTGTCGCCGGGCGCGCCCGCGGTTCATCCCGATTTTATGAGCTATCGGGGCGCGGAAAAGTTGAATGCAGAGCCTGAGCGCAACATCGCTCACGCGCTCACCTTTGTTCGCGGAGATGTGGACCAGGGCTTTGCCGAGGCGGATGTGATCCTGGAGCGTACCTACACAGCGGCCCATCTTCAGCACGCGCCCATGGAAACCCACGGCGGCGTGGCCCAGCGTCAGCCTGATGGCAGCGTGACGATGTGGATGCACGTGCAGGCGCCTTTCTTGCAGCGTTCGATCATCGCTGGCGCTTTGGGCATGAGTCCGGAAAAGATACGGATCATTACCGGTTGCGTGGGCGGCAGCTTTGGCGGCAAGGTCTTCGTCAGCATCGAGGCGCTGCTTGCCGCCATCGCCCTTCATACGGACGGGCGTCCGGTGCGACTGTTGTTGACTCGGGAGGAGGAGTTCAAGGGCGTTTTCATGGCTCCGGCCATGCGGGCGCACATCAAGATGGGGGCGAAGCAGGATGGCCGCATCACCGCCATCGAAGCGACCTATGATTGGGATGTGGGAGCCAGCGTAGACGCGGCGATTTTCCATCTTCAGGCTGTGACATTGGCTGGCACAGGCCCCTACGCCATCCCCAACGTGTCGGTTCGCACCAACGCCGTCTACACCAACCTGCTGCCCGCAGCGCCACTGCGCGGTCTGGGCGTGGCGCAGGTGCATTGGGCCATCGAACAGCATGTGGCGGAGCTGGCGGAAATCCTCAATATGACCGCGCTGAATCTGCGCCAGTGGAATCTGGTCAAGGGCGGCGATCATCTCTTCCCCAATTTCGTCATGCACGCCAGCGGCCTGGAAAGTTGCGGCGTGCTGGCGGTGGACGCGATTGGCTGGCGGCCCGAGACGCCTCGTCCCGCCGAAGAGAACGCTGCCGATGCTTCCGTGCGTCCGGGCGTGGGCCGGGGCATGGCCCTGGGCTGGAGCCCCATCATCCTTTCAGATCAATGCGGCAGCAGCGTCACCATCCGTTTCGATCGCGAGCGCCTTTGCGATGTGGTGGTGGATGGCGTGGATATCGGACAGGGGCTCTACGCCTTTGTCACCCAGGTCATCTCCTTCGAGCTGAATATCCCGGTGGAATGGATCACCGTGGAGCCGACCGATACGGCCAATTATGCGCCCGACTGGGAGGCTTCTTATCACAATTTGCTGTGGAGCATGGGGCATGCCTTGCTGCGGGCCACTGGCGAGATGAAAAAGCAGATTCTTTCCTATGTAGCGAAGGTGTGGGGGGAGCCCATCTCGAATCTGGACATCGTGGATGGCGAGGTGGTCTCTTATGCGTCTCGCCGTAAACTGCCGTTGTTGTCGTTGCTGGAAGAGGGTATGGGTGAGGAGAAGTCGCCGCCTTCCTTCAGCGTTACGGCGACTTATCGCCCGTCCAACGTCGATGGCTCCATCGACAGCTTGCTTCAGTCCTTCGCCTCCACTGCTTACGCCGCTGAGGTGCAGGTCAACCCCGAGACGGGCGATCTCACGATTTTGCAACTGGCCGCGGCCGCGGATGTGGGACACGCGCTCAATCCCGAAAGCGTCAGGGCCCAGATCAAGGGCGCTATGATCCAGAGCGTGAGCTTTACGCTGCTGGAGGAGATGGTTTTCGAGAACGGCGTTCCCATTTCCACCGATTTTATGAAATATCCCATTGCCACAACGGCCGACATGCCGTTGCAACTTCATCCCATCGTGGTGGAGGTGCCCCAGCGCAGCGGCCCGTATGGCGCCCGAGATCTCTCGCATCATGTGCAGGTGGGGGCCGCGCCCGCCATCGCCAACGCCATCTATCGGGCCGTGGGGGTGCGCATTCGCGATCTGCCCATCACAGCGCAGCGCATTTACGATGCGCTTCAGGAGAAACGTGCGAGGGAGTCCGCCGTGAGGTGAGCGCATCGCGAGTTTTCGCATCGTCCCGGTACAGATGCGACGCATTTACCACAAGGAGTGCGTCACATCTTGATTTGGGTGTGTCCAATTTCGGTTGGAAGCGTTTGCCACGTCCGCCCGGCGATGAAGTCGCCGGGCTGCAAAACAGCGCCGGATAAATCCGGCTAGCCCCGCAGGGGCGCTGTTTCTAGCCGGGGGACTTTATCCCCCGGCGCTGGCTTGATTTTCGGGCGCTCGCTTACAGCCAGCGCACCAGGTCCACCACGCTGTTCAGCACCACATCCGCCTCGTCCAGGTCTTCTTTGCTCCCGAAGCCCGTCAGCACGCCTATCGACGCGGCGTTGGCGGCCCGGGCCGCTCGGATATCCGCCAGGGTGTCGCCCACCATCACGCATTGCTCCGCGGCGATTTCCAGGGATTTGGCGGCTTTGAAAATGGGTTCGGGATGCGGTTTCAATCGCCGCACATCATCCCGGCAGATGATGGTAGAGAAGAGGTCATTCAGGTTGTGCTGTTTCAGAAAACGCAGGGTGGAGGCCCGATCTCGGGTGGTGACCAGTCCCAGGCGATAACGCGAGCGCAGATCGCGCAGCGCGCCTTCGGCTCCGGCCACTATCTCCAGATTGGTCGTTTTCTTGTAGCCGAGCATCTGGCGGGCGTATTTCACCATGCGGAAGGCGTCATCGTCCAAGTCCACCGTGTCGAGGCGGGTCAGCAGCCAGGCCGCTACCGGCTCCATGCGCATCACCCAACGGCGCACGTAGGGGCGGGCGTCGCCATTGGGAAAGAAGCGTTGTAGGGGGCCCAATCTCCGGGCCAGTGCGTCGATGATGTGATCGTCGGTTTCGGCCAGGGTTCCATCCAGATCGAACAGGATGGCGGTTATGGGCTTGCCGCGCAACATGCCCCGCCACTGGATCGCGACGGCCTCGGTTTCGGGCGCTTCGGGGAAGGGCTCCAGGTCCATCAGGCGGCGCAGGATGTAGCGGCTCAATACTCGCACCGAGGCCAGGGTGGGCGCTGCCAGCAACACGCCCAGCAGCCCGAATTCCACCGCTCCTAAAATGGCCCCCACGAACACCACGCCCGGATGCAGATTGACTCGGCGTCCCACCACGCGGGGATAAAGATAAACCTGCTCGAACTGGAAGATGAGGGTGTAAATCGCCAGCACGATGAGGGCGACGATCCAGTTGTCAAAGGGCATCCAACTGGAGCCGCCGAAGAAGGCCACAAAAACGGCCAGCAGCGCACCCA
>JALXAF010000422.1 GCA_026992375.1 Anaerolineae bacterium | reverse complement strand
GACGCCGGCAATCAGGCCTTTGATGAGGAGGGGGAGGATGGGCGTGAGGGAGAGTGAAAGCATGGTTGAGAAATCTCCGGTAGCGAATGAGATGAGGTTATCGGGATGGGGGAGGAGCGACCGAGGATGATGGACGATAGGCGGCGGACGGCGAAGTCTTGCGAATCACCATCCCCTATCGTCTCGGGTGTAGCATCTATCTGTTACACCAACCCCCACACCCATTTGGCGACGATGAGCAGGAGAATGACGCCGAACATCTGCTTGATATGCCGCGGCTTCATGTAGCCGTGCATCACCCTGGCGCCCGCCTGCGACCCGATGATGACCGCCACGGCCGCGGGCAGCATCAGCAGCCAATCCACATGCCCGATGACCACATGCCCCAGAAAGCCGCTGAAGGAGGAGAACGCCACCGCCATGGCCGAGGTGGCCGCGGCCACTTTGGTGGGATAGCCCATGAAGATGAGCAGAGGCACGATGAGAAAGCCGCCGCCGATGCCCAGCAACCCGGCCACGAAGCCGATGCCCAGGCCCAGAACCGCGCCCCAGCCCGCGCGCTGCCTGCGCGACCCTCGCGCCGCTTCCGGCTCCGCCGCGCCGCTGCTGATGAGCATGCGCACTGCCGCGAAGAGCACTGCCGCGGCGAAGGCCCACATCAGCCAGGTGGTGGGGATGAATTGCGAGACGTACGCGCCCAGCGGCGCGCCCGCAGTTGCGGTCAGCATCAAGGGCAGGCCCGCGTGCCAGTCGATCATGCGGTGGCGATAGTACACCCAGGCCGCAGAGGCCGCGGTCAGGCCATTGAGTAACAGGCCCGTGGGCACGACCACGGCCTTGAAATCGAATCCAAACCAGACCATGAGCGGGTTGTAAACCATGGCCCCGCCTAGTCCCAGCATGGAGAAAACGAATGCCAGTCCGAGGATGAGGATGATGAGAAGCGTCGGCATTGTTGTCGTTAGTCAGTGGAAAACGTTACATCGTGAACGAAATCGTCAGCGACTCCTCTCGTTCCTGGCAGGGCGGGCATTTGCACAGGGGGGCCGGAGCCGTGGCGAAGGCGTTGGACTCGTCCAGAGAGACGCCCGCCAGCTCCGCCGCCATTCGCGCCAAATCCAGCCAACGCACATCCGCCAGACGGTAGTAGACGAATTTGCCGCGGCGTCGGGAGCGCAGCACGCCCACTTTGCGCAGGGCCATGAGATGCTGGGAAATGTAGGCCTGCCGCCAGCCAAACTTGGCCTCCAGATGGCAAACGCACATTTCTCCCCGGCCGATGGCCCACAAAATCTGCAAGCGAGAGGAATGATCGATGGCGCGCAGGCTGTGGCTGATGGATTGGAAGGCGTCTGACGTTTTCATATTCATAATCCTGAATGTATAATAGCAGAAAAGGCTGTATCCATCCAAAAGACAATCCATTGCGTCGTCGCACCGCCGGCCATGACTTCCCCGTCCTCCTCGTCCGAATCCGCGCCCCTCACCATCGATCGCTGGTTGATGCAGCAGATGGTGAGATCGCCCATTCGGGAGATCGATCGGTATCTGGTGGGGCTGCGTTGGGCCGGGATTTTGCTGCTGGCTGCGCCCGCACTGCTGTTTTGGACCCAGGCGCCCTTCGCCCCGCCCTCGCAACTGATTTTGGCGGGCATCCTGGCCTACAATCTGCTGCTCTCGCTGTATGGCTGGCGGGAACGCCCGCTGGCTCGTGGCCGGGCTTTGGCGCCCCTGCTGGCGGATGTGATCCAATTTATCATTCTCACCTTCGCCGCGCACGGACATCACAGCTTTTACTTCATCTTCGCGTTGCTGGCCGCGCTGGAGATCGCTCTGGGCTATCGCTGGAAAATGGCGTCGCTGGGGGTGATGGTGCTGGCCGGGCTGCAGATGGGGCTGGATCTGGCCCTGGCGCCCGAGCCGCTGGATGCGTTCACCGCCTACATCATTGTGATGAAGTTCATCCTCATTCTGCTGGTGGGGGCCTTTGCCACCGCCTTCAGCGAGCTGGTGCGCCGGGAGGAGCTACTGCGTCTGGAGATGAGTCGGGCCGCGGGCCGGGTGGCCGAGCTGAATGCACTGTTGATGAAGTTGGGGGAGAGCGCCTTGGACACGGAGCGGGTGCTGCAGACCATCCTGGCCAGCGTGCACGCAGTGCCAGGCATCCGTTACAGCATGGCGCTAATCTGGCTGCACGATGAAAAATGCTGGCGTGTGGCGGCTTCCACCCATCCTCATTTCAACGCAGAGGCCTGTCTGGCCGAGTTTCCCGCGGCTTCGGATGATGGCGTCTATTTCGCTGCTGGCGAAGGCGTATCGCCCGCCATGCCCCTGCCCTCCTTCGTCCGGGATCCCGCTATCCGGCGCGTTTCGGGCGTTTATCTGCACTCGCCCGAGGGTGAATTGCTGGGCGCATTGGTGTTGGGCCGGGAGCAGGCTGATCCACTGCCGCCCGAAGATTTGGCTTATCTGCAATCGCTGGCCCTGGAAGCGGGCCTGGCCCTGCGCAACGCCCGGCTCTACGCACAGGAGCAAGAGCATGTGGCCCGGTTGGAGCGCTTCCAATCGGTGCAGCGCACCTATTTCTCAGCCATCAGCCACGAGCTGAAGACGCCTCTGGCCGTGCTGAAGATGCTCATCCCCAGCCTGGAGCACTGGGACGCCATGTCGTCCGAAACTCGCCGCGAGGTGCAGCAGACCATGGTCAGCAATCTCCAGCGCCTGGAGACCATGATCCGCGACTCGCTGGAAAGCGATCGGCTGGAAGCGGGCGGCGTCGACCTCAGCCAGCGACCTCTCTCGATGCGGGAAGCCGTGGCCATGGCTCACGAGCACATCAAGCCTCTGCTGGCCCGCAAACAGTTGCTCTGGCGGGAGCGCATTCCTGTGGGCCTTCCCGACGTTCGGGCTGATCCCGCCCGCCTGGATCGCATTCTGGAAAATCTGTTGAGCAATGCGGCCAAATTCTCTCCCGAACAGGGCGTCATCCGCGTGAGCGCTGAACCGCTGGATGGTTTCGTGCGTATCTGCGTGGAGGATGAGGGGCCGGGCGTGCCCGCATCGGAACGGGAACGCATTTTCGATCGGTATTACACCACCACCAGCCAGGATGAAGCTCTGCGGGGCGTGGGGCTGGGCCTGTTCATCGCTCGCCGCTTGGTCGAGCTGCATGGCGGTCGCATCTGGGTGGAGGACGCGACCGCGGGCGGCAGCCGTTTCTGCTTCACCCTCCCCATCGCTCATCCCCAGGAGGATGCTGATGAAGACAGCGACCAAACGCATTCTGATCATCGATGACGAGCCCGATGTGCGCCGCGCAGTGCGCCTCACCATTCAGCTGCAGGAGCCCGAATGGGAGGTGCTGGAGGCGGAAAACGGCGACGCGGGCCTGTTGAAGGTGGAATCCGACCAACCCGATCTGGTGCTGCTGGATTTGCTCATGCCCGGCATGAATGGATTCGAGACCCTGGAGCAGCTTCGGCTGTTCAGCGATGTGCCGGTCATCATCCTTACCGTGCGGGATGACGAGCTGGACAAGGTGCGGGGGCTGGAGCTGGGCGCGGATGACTACATCGTCAAGCCCTTCGGGCATCTGGAGCTCATGGCTCGCATCCGGTCGGTGTTGCGCCGGATCGAGG
>JALXAF010000421.1 GCA_026992375.1 Anaerolineae bacterium | reverse complement strand
ATTTCCGTGTGTCAAATTCCAATTGCGTCAGTATTTTCGCGCGCAACAAAAATCTCCGACGACTTCTCCAACCATTTAGACGATTATTTTTAGTCGCGCCATAAAAATCAAGCCGGAACGTTTTGCGCTTGACCGCGATGTCGGACAGGATTTCAGGCCATGGATAATTCGCCCGCACCTTTGGCCGATTTAATGGACGCATTCCGGTTTCTTGCGCTGATAGAGTATAATTGCGAGACAAATTCACATCACTCATCCCCATCTTCCAACCATCGCCCTGAGGAAAATTGCATGAACCAGCCCAGTTTCGATCTCACCGATAAAGTCGCTATCATCACCGGCGGCACCCGGGGCATCGGCCTGGCCATCGCCCAAACCTTCGCCACGGCGGGCGCGAAGGTGGTCGTAGCGAGCCGAAAACAGGAGAACGTAGAGGCCGCCGTCGCAAAAATCCGCGCAGTGGATGGCGCTGTGTTGGGCGTGGCCGCGCATACGGGAGATTCGCAAGCGGTGGAGGCATTGACGGCCCGCTCCGTCGAGGTTTTTGGCGGCGTGGATATCCTGGTGAACAACGCAGCCACCAATCCACACTTCGGGCCGCTGCTCACGGCGGAGGAAAGCCACTGGGACAAAATCTTGGATGTCAATGTGAAGGGATATTTCCGCATGATCAAGGCTTGCGTCCCCATCATGCAAAAGCGGGGAGGCGGCAAGATCATCAATCTGGCTTCCATTGCCGGGCGCATTCCTCTGCCCGGCATGGGCATTTATTCGGTGAGCAAAGCTGCCGTGCTGATGCTGACGGAAGCTCTGGCGGTGGAGCTGGCTCCCCTCAACATTCAGGTGAACGCCATCGCTCCGGGGCTGGTGAAGACAAAGTTTAGTGCGGCTTTGTGGCAAAATCCGCAGATGTACGAGGCGATCACCAAAACCATTCCCCAGCGACGCATGGCCGAGCCCGAGGAGATAGCTGGAATCGCCCTCTATCTCGCCAGCCCCGCATCCGATTTCGCCACGGGCACAACCGTTGTCGTGGATGGCGGACAGGTAGCGGGCGGCGCGCAAATTCGCTGATCTTTCCTACGTCATTTCAAGGGAGTGCAGCGACCGAGAAATCCCCTTGCAAGCGAGGAGATTCCCCCGCCCTGCGATCGTCGGAATGACGTAACAAAGGATTTTCGTTCGCTATCAGCGAAGCAGCATCCCATAATGAGACACGGTGTCGTCACAGGAGGATGACGTTTGACACTTGACGTTTCACGGTACTGACGTGTCGCATGTTAGCGGCTCCAGCATTTACGGGCAGACATAAAAACTGCACTGTCACCTCTAAATGCGAGTTTGGCGACTCTTTTTTACGAGGAGAAAAATGCAATTGGCATTGCTGTGGGGCTTTGTCCTATAATGAAAGTCTGTGCGATTCAAATGGCATAACGTGGCGAGGGATGTTTGTCCGCGCGGATTGAACGGCTTTCGTTCGGGGCGTCCCAGTGCGTTCAGGATGACATCGCCTGCAAACGCGCCACAAACCGCCAGATCGACCCCAATCATTTTGCTGAGGAGGCTTTTCTTTTGAGCACGACAACGATGCAACCCTGGATGCGCCGTTGGTCCCGACGGTTCACTCATCTGGTGGACAAACATCAGCCATCAGAAGCCACGCTGTTGCTGATTCTTTCCATTATCATCGGGCTGGTGACAGGTTTTGCGGCGGTTATTTTCATCGATCTTATCGACTGGATCACGAATTTTTCTTTTGGGACGATACCTGATTCTTTCGCCAATCTGGGACGTTGGTGGATCATCATTATTCCTGTTGTCGGCAGCTTGATCAGCGGCCCCATCATCGCATTTTTTGCCAGCGAGGCCAAGGGACACGGCGTGCCCGAGGTGATGCAGGCCATGGTGCTGAATGGCGGGCGCATCCGTCCCAGGGTGGCTGTGGCCAAGATCGCGGCCTCGTCGGTGTGCATCGGCACGGGCGGCTCGGCGGGACGCGAGGGCCCCATCGTGCAGGTGGGGTCCACTTTTGGCTCCACCATGGGCCAGCTCTTCCGCATGTCGGATCGACGCATCCGCAATCTGGTGGCCTGCGGCGCGGCTGCAGGCATCGCCGCCACATTCAACGCCCCCATCGCGGGCGTTGCTTTCGCCATCGAGGTGCTGGCCGGGGATTTGGCCGTCAGCGTGGTGAGCAATGTAGTCATCGCTGCCGTGACAGCGGCTGTCGTCAGCCAGGCGTTTTTGGGCTCGGAACCGGCGTTTCACATCCCCACTTACGCCATGAAAAATCCGGTAGAAATTCTCTTCTACGTGGTTTTGGGATTGCTGGCTGGGCTCATGGGCGTTGCGTTCATCAAGGTGCTGTATGGGATGGAGGATGTCTTCGACAACTGGCATAAAATGCCCATGTGGGTGCGTCCGGCCATCGGAGCGTTGCTGTTGGGCGTCACCGGTTTCATCTATCCTCCCCTGCTGGCCCGGCTGGGCATCGATCCTATGCTGGCCCGAGCGGGCCTCCCTGTCATTCGCAACATCCCGCACATCTTCGGCGCGGGCTTCGACACCATCGAGGCGGCGCTGACCGGCCCATTACCCTGGATTTTCCTCATCTCCCTGCTCTTCCTCAAACTTCTGGCCACAGCCCTGACGCTGGGCTCGGGCAACTCGGGCGGCGTCTTTGCACCGGCGCTGTTCATGGGCGCGATGCTGGGCGGGTTCTTCGGGTTGGCCGTGGATATGGCTTTTCCGCAATTCGCCATCAATCCCGGCGCTTACGCCCTGGCTGGGATGGCGGCTGTCTTCGTGGGCGCGGCCCGGGCGCCGCTCACCGCCATCCTCATCGCCTTCGAGATGAGCAACGACTACAAGGTGATCTTGCCATTGATGACGGTGACCATCATCGCCCTGGTCATCGCCCACCGCATTCACCCTGAATCGATCTACACCCTCAAGCTGGCCCGACGCGGCCTGCGTCTGCGCTTCGGTCGGGATGTGGATGTGCTGGACGGCGTGCTTGTGAGCGAGGTGATGACGAAAAATCCTCCCACCATCAATGAAAACGTCACCATGGGCGATCTCGAACAGTATTTCCTCCGCACCCATCACCACGGCGTTATGGTGCTCGACGACAAGGGTGAGTTGACAGGCGTCATCACCTTGCAGGATCTGGATCGGTGTCTGCAAAACAGGCCCGAGGAGTGCCGCTCGTACAAAGTGAAGGACGTGATGACAACGTCCATGCTGGTGGCGCATCCAGATGAATCCATCGGTGATGCACTGCACCGGATGGCGGTGCGCGATGTAGGACGAATGCCTGTGGTGGATCGCAAAAATCCCAAAAAGCTGCTGGGCGCTGTGCGACGAAACGACATCGCCCGGGCCTACCAGCGCGGCATTCTCCATCGCGACGCCATCTCCGAGCGCGCGAATCTGCTGCGGGCCAGCCGCAGCGGCGGCACCGAGTTCATCGAGCTGCGGGTCGAGTCGGGTTCGCAGGTTGAAGGCAAGCGCGTGAAAGACCTGGAACTGCCCGAAGGCGTGCTCCTCACCACCCGCTTCCATGGCAACGAACATCATCTGCTGCATGGCAACGACGTGCTTTCGGCGGGCGATGTGGTGCTGGCGCTGGCGGAGCCTGAGGACGTGGAAGCGCTGAAATCCCTGTTTAGGCGAAAGCGAATATCAGTCAGGCCCGAAAGCGGGCCATTCGAATAGTCAACCAGGGGCGCAGCCAAACATTGCGCCCCTTTTTTATGGGACATAAGTACCTGCTTCGTAAATAGAACGCAGATGACGCAGAAAAAGCCGATCTACGCAGATAAAACAGATAAAATCAGGATAATCTACGAGAATCTGTGGGCATCAGATGTGTCTGCGTTCCATTTTCATTCCTTATCGGCGTGCAGCCGCTCATGGCGTCTGTTCAGAAATTAGCTCCCTCTTTCGGTCGGATTACCAAAATCTTGAAATTCTCGGCATGGTTAAAAGTGAACCTTTTAGAGCTTGACAAACTGGCTGAGGGAGAATGGATATTGGATATTGAGGATATTCCCCCTGTCTGGGGTGATTCGAATGCCAAGTCCCGAATATCAACTATCCTGCGGCGAAAGACCTAGTACAGTTTGTCAAGTTCCCAATGACAAGAACCACGCCAAGTTTTCTTAAATTTAAGCATTGTTCAGAACGTCCTTCCTGCATCTTTTACAATTTCATGGTCACGCCTGGCAAAGCGCGTCAACCGCCAAATCGTGCGAAAGGGGCTTTTTTTGACATTTGACGCATGACATTTGCCGGAAAAATTGTAAAGATTGTTTCGAATGAAAATGAAGCATGCCCCAAAATGTAGTCTTGCCCATCAAAAATTACATTCAACATAAACTTGCATTGTCACTACTAAGGTCGTCACCAATCATCACCCGAAAACAACTAAGAACACTAAGACACAAAGGCGAAAAGGGGAATTTCATACATTTTTTCTTCGTATTCCTAGTGATCGTCAAAATTACTTCACTTTTTTTGATGTTTTCACGTCTGCGAGAGAAAGCCCCTCGCAATCGCCCCGCAAGCGGGGGATGTCATCTTCGTCTGAAAAAGCCTTTGCAAACCAGCGGCTCCCTCCCTGCAAAGGCGCGAAACGACTGGCGGGGAAGGGCCGAGGGGGAGGCGAAGCTCTGGCGGCCTAGTCGGAAAAGGGAACTAATTTCTGGACGTGTACTTAGTGCCTTTGTGCTCTTTGAGGTTTGTTAACCGGAGTACGTTAGCAGTCTTCCAAGGTGCGGCCCTCTAGGGGAGAACTGTCGCACTATCGTCCGATAAACGTCGGTCAAACGTCCCCATGACGTCAGGAAGAAAAGAACGATATCCGTTACACTTAGACTAGGAACCAAAGTTCTATGATCGGAGGTCGTTGATGTTTCCAATCTGATGCACTCAACCTGTCGCGATCCATTGACATTGTCAAATGACAATGCTCGATGGATCGTCGGTTCCCTCGTTTGCCTGGAGGTGGATTTCGAGATGAAGATCGTCCTCCGACGTCACACAATCACGCTTTTGCCCGATATCCTGTTATTTTTCGCCAGCCTACTCTTTTTGTTGGAGATGCAAGCCCTCCCCGCACAAAAGGCGTTTTCATTGAAAGGCTTTTGCGAAGGCGCGGCGATCTTTTTCATTGTAATCGGCTTACTGGATATCGTGAAATGGCGCGGCTTCCAGGTGATCGTAACGGCCCAGTGCATTGAGGTGCAGCGATTTTGGATATATCGTAATGTGTACTGCCTGGATGAGCCCGACCTAGCCATTCAGCTAATCCAGAACGGCTGGGATGAAAAGCTGGACAAAGGCAGCTTGATCATCTACAAACCGGGCAGCGAAGTGGTTACGCTGGATAATCTGGGCGGCTTCAGTCAGATAATCGGCCAATATCCGCTGGCGAGCAGTTGATCGGCGGGGAAATGCGCTGTCGTTACGTTTTCAGTGATTCTTTCGTCGGCTGATCTCATCATTTCGGCGCGGTGGATGTATAATCAAAAAAAGCCCGTAAACATAACATCGTGGTGAGAGGTTTCGAACATGTCGTACAACAGAACCATCTACAAGGCTCGCCCCTCGTGGTGGAATTATGTCTGGCTCTTCGCCTTCGGTTGGCTGATCTTCCCCATATTCATAGCCATCTGGCAACGCTATTCCGAGCTCCTTCGCATCACCAACCGGCAGGTTATCCTTGAAACGGGCATTCTGAATAAGGACATCCGGGAGCTTTTCATCTCCGACATCCGGGCGGTGGATATCGAGCAGCGGTTTTATCAGCGCCCGCTGGGCTATGGCGACATCAAGTTCGCTTCGGCTGGAACCGATCGCTATGAGTTATCGGCCAAAGGCATCGCACGGCCCAACTATGTTCGGGATCTGGTGAATTCATTGCGCCGCAAGCAACGCGGCACACGAGACTGATCGCTTCTGGAGGCCCGCCGCGTTCCCCCTGCCTTCCATCTATCTTCGCCCATCGCGTCATCACGAATGCTCGGATGGACTCGATGTCTTCCGCACCGTCACCCGAACGTCGTAAAAGGTGGGGCTGCCGCCCATGTCGGTTTCATCCTGCGAGACGAGCCAGTTGACGTTGCGGCCATCGGGGCTGAGCTTGGCCCACCAGATGGTCGGAGCCAGCAGCACGCCCGACATCACGTCATCCGTCACCCATGCGGTGAGCTGCACCTGACCGCGGTCATTTTCTAGAGTCACGGCGTCCCCTTCCGAGATGTCCCGGGCCCGGGCGTCTTCGGAGTGAATCCACACCACGGGTTCGCCTTCTCGACGACGAAAGCGCGCCAGGTTGGCGAAGGTGGTGTTGAGGAAGTTGTGGGCGGGAGGAGAGATGAGGGTTAATGATTGATGATTGATGATTAAAGAGGTGGATGGACGTTGGTCAGGAGAGAGTGTCTGCACCTCTCTTTGATCATTAATCTTTAATCTTTGATCTTCACTCATCCAGTTGGGCGGCGTCCAGGCTGGAAGGGGGTCGTAGCCGTCGTCCGCCATGCGCTGGCTGTAAAGCTGGCACTTGCCGTCATCCGTGGGAAACCCCTCGGCGAAGGGGAGGAAGGGCTCAGGCAGGGTCAGACGCACAAAGCCCTCCGCCAGCAGCCGCTCCCACGTAATCCCGGCCATGGTTGGGTGGGTCTGAGCCTCGATGAATTCCCGCAGGATGCTGACGTCATCCTGCCCGAACGCGTCGTCATCGAAGCCCACCCCCCGGGCCAGGCGGCGGAATATCTCGCTGTTGGGCAGGCTCTCGCCCACGGGGGCAATGGCGGGCCGGTTCAGGGCCAGATAAAGATGCCCGTAAGGCTTGAGGATATCCCAGTGTTCGAGCTGGGTGGTGGCGGGGAGCACGTAGTCGGCGTAATCCGCGGTGTCGGTCTGGAAATGCTCCAGCACGATGGTGAACAGGTCTTCCCGGGCCAGGCCCGCGCGCACTGCGTTCTGGTCGGGCGCGACCGCGGCGGGGTTGCTGTTGTAGACCATGAGGGCCATCACGGGCGGGCCCGCGTCTTCGGGCGCAGGCTTGCGATCCACGGGCCTGGGCGCATAATGCGCGCGGGCGCGACGTTCCGGGTCCAGGCTCAGCGCGTCGCCCAGGCGGATCATGTTCAGGATGCGGGGCTGGCGCTCGCCTAGCAAATCAGTGCGCTTAAGCACACTTTTGTCCAGATGAAATGCGCCGCTGGCGCTGAGCATGACGCCCCCGCCGCGATAGCGCCAGTGCCCGACCAGCGCCGGCAGGGTGGCGATGTTGCGCATGGCCATGCCCCCCGCAGCGTGACGCTGCAGGCCGTAATTGACGCGGATGACCGCGGGCCGGGCCGCGGCGTACTCGCGGGCCAGTCGCACGATGCGCTCAGCAGGGACGCCTGTCACTGCCTCGGCCCAGGCGGGCGGGAACGCCTGCACCCGCGCCTGCAACTGCTCGAAGCCCGTGGCGTAGCGCCGCACATAATCGCGATCCACCAGGTCTTCGGCGACAATCACGTGCATCATGGCCAAAGCCAGCGCGCCATCGGTCCCCGGTTGGATGGGAATCCATTCATCCGCGGCGCGGGCGGTGCGGGTGCGGGCCGGATCGATGACAATGACGGGCGCGCCGCGCTTGCGGGCCTGCAAGATGAAGGGCCACAGGTGCATGTTGCTGGTGAGCGTATTGTTGCCCCAGATGAGAATGAGCTGCGCGTGGGCGAAGTCCTCGGGCGCGGGGCCCATCACCCGACCTGTGACGTACTGAAAACCCTCGAAGCCCGCCTCCGAGCAGATGGTGCGGGCCAGCCGCGTCGCGCCCAGGCGGTTGAAGAAGCGGGCGGCCATGCCTTCGCCTTGGAGCACCCCCATGGTTCCGGCGTAGGAGAAGGGCATGATGGCCTCGGGGCCGTAACGGGCGACGATCTCGCCCAGGCGCTCGCTGATCTCGCGAAGGGCCTGCTCCCAACTGATGGGCTGAAACCGGCCCGCGCCCTTGGGTCCCACCCGCTTCAGGGGCGTGGGCAGGCGGTCGGGATGATAGGTGCGCTCCAGGTAGCGATCCACCTTGCCGCACAGCCGCCCCCGGGTGATAGGGTGGTCGGGATGGCCCTGGATGCGAATGGCGCGGCCGGTGGCGGGATCAACGGTCACCTGCCAGGCGCAGGTGTCGGGGCAATCGTGGGGGCAAACGCCGGTGATGAGCGTGGGGGAGGAAGTCATAATGGCTACGAATGCAGAGAATTTTCACGTCAGTTTATGGTCGTCGAGTGGGCATTATACGATAAATGCCATGTTTTCGCCATGAGCTTCTCGCCCGCCGCCAGCGCCGGGGGATAAAGTCCCCCGGCTAGAAACAGCGCCCCTGCGGGGCTAGCCGGATTTATCCGGCGCTATTTTGTAGCTCGGCGACTTCATCGCCGGGCGGACTCCTTCCCCCGAACACGAGCGCAGCGAGTATCGGGGAATGGGCGGGGTGGGATATACTAAAAGGAGGCAAGAAGGCTCGCCCAGCGCATCGGATATCGCGACAGCGCCAGTCTTCTCCCTCGCCCTATTCGAAAAAACATGTCTGGCGAGTTAAAATCGAAGCGGAGAGCGAATGGTCTCTCCCTTCTTCCCTCGCTCAAGGAGCAACTCGCATGAAGTGGGTAACCCGTTCCAATGTTCACGTCGATCGCGTAGCGTGCCCCTGGCTGATCAGCCGATTCGTGGATTCTGAAGCCGAGTTCATTTTCGCGCCCAAAAGCCAGGTGAACAAGATTGCGGAGGAAACCGGCGCCATTCCCTTCGATGCGCCCGGCGTAGAGCTGGGACATCATGATGGCAAATGCTCTTTCGAAACCATCATCGAGCGCTATGGTCTCACCAACAAGAAAGGGTTGATGCGCCTGGCGCAGATCGTGCACAGCGCCGACGTCAAAGCCGATCGCGACAAAGACCCCATCGCCGCGGGCCTTGAAGCCATCGCTGTGGGTTACAGCATGCGCTTCCCTGATGATCACGAAAACCTGGCCCGGCAATTCGAAGTGTACGACGCGTTGTACGCCTGGTGCCGTTTGCAGGTGCAGTCAAGAGGATAAATCGCGTAATCGGCGATTACCTCGAGACGATCCAATCCCCAAAGCGCGCATTCACCGCCCCAACGCCCGCAACGGTTACACCTGCGCTTTCTCAGCTTTGTGTGCGGCCTCCAGATTGCGCTGGATGCGAGGCCCGGCCTGCGCCGCGCGCTGACGCACGATGGGATCGGAGGAAGCCAGCGCCCGCTCGGCCAGCGGCCCGGCTTCGGGCGCGCATAACGTCGTCAGGATGGCCCGCTGCGCGTGAATTTCGCCTTCCGCCAAAGCCTCCTCCAATTGCGGCAGATCGCTATTCTCGCACAGTGCCGCCAGCGCCATGAACGCGGCGGCCCGCACCATTGCATCTTCGTGTTCCAGCCAGGGCCGGAGGGCGTCGCGATGGGCGGGGTCGGGCAGGCGGGCGAGGATGGTCAGCAAAATCTCCGCTGAAGCCGGCGCAGGGTGATCCGCCAGAGCCCCACGCACCGGCTCCAGCGCCACATCCGGGCCCCAGGAAACCAGCACATCTGCGACCTCGGCCCGAACCAGCTCGTCAGGGTCCTCGGCCAGCGCCAGGAGGACGGGAAGCAGGTCGGGGCGAGGAGTCTGCATCAGCGCGCGCAAGGCCCGCCAGCGAGCGACCGGGTCGGCGTCAGCGAGTTGATCAGGCGCGATCTTCAGGCCGGAAACCAGACGGGCCAGGCGGATTCGCCATTGTCCCCAGGCTTTCTTCGCAGATTCCCGCCATCGCTCAAGGCCGGACATGGCCATCTCCCAGGATGATCCATTTGTAAGTGGTGAGCTCTTTCAGCCCCATGGGCCCGCGGGCGTGTAGTTTCTGGGTGCTGATAGCCACTTCGGCCCCCAAACCCAACTGCGCGCCATCGGTGAATCGCGTCGAGGCGTTGACGTACACCGCGGCGCTATCCACCTCATCGAGAAATCGCTGGGCGTTGCCCCAATCGTTGGTGAGAATGCTATCCGAGTGATGGGTGGCGTGCTGGCGGATGTGCTCCAGAGCCTCGTCCAGGCCCGAAACCACCTTCAATCCCAACACCAGCGATAACCACTCGGTGTCGAAATCCTCCGGGCCCGCGGGCGACACCGCGGGATCATCGCCGACGATGGCGTAGGCCCGCTCTTCGGCCCGAAAAGTGACGCCATCCCGCCCCAGCCGCTCGACCACTTTGGGTAAAAATCCCTCGGCCACGGCTTCGTGCACCAACAGGGTGTCCAGTGCATTGCACACGCTGGGGCGCTGAATCTTGGCGTTGTGGATGATGGGAATGGCCTGCTTCAGATTGGCGCTGGCATCCACAAAGATGTGATTGATGCCGATACCGCCGGTGATGACGGGAATAGTGCTGTTGCGACGACAGTAATCATGCAGGCCCGCGCCGCCGCGGGGAATAATCATATCCACGTAATCGTGCAGGGTGAGCAGATGCCCCACCATGGCCCGATCCGGGTCTTCGATGTACTGCACCGCGTCTTGCGGCAAGCCCGTCTTCTCCAGAGATTCGTGAATGACCGTCATAATGGCCATATTGCTGCGACGTATCTCGCTACTGCCCCGCATGATGGCTGCGTTGCCCGTCTTGAGACTCAACGCAGCGATATCCACCGTTACGTTGGGGCGGGCCTCGTAAATGAGGCCGATGACGCCCAGGGGCGTGCGACGTTTGCTGACGCGCAGACCATTGGGCAACACCCGGCCATCGAAGGATTCCCCCACGGGATCAGGCAGAAGCGCCACATTGCGGGTGTCGCTGGCGATATTCTCCAGGCGGGCGGGCGTCAGCGTCATGCGGTCGATGAGATTATCCCGCAGGCCCGCGGCTCTGGCCTCTTCGAGATCACGCGCGTTGGCGGCCAAAATCGCGTCTTCGTGGGTCTTCAGCCCATCGGCGAGGGTGTAAAGCAGCTCGTTCTTGGTTTCGGTTGAGGCGTTGGCCAGAATGCGGGCGGCTTCTTTCGCCCGCTGACCCATGGAGATGAGGGGATTTTCAGACATGATGCTAGTGGAGTTGAGTGAGATGAGGTAACGGCCACGGTAGTTGTTCCCAATCGTCATCTTTTGCCACGAAGACACGACGGAAACGAAGACACGAAGTCATGGTTCTATTGGATTTCAAGGGGTGAGATGCAGGGCGGATTGCGAATCCGCCCTGAGAGCTCTCTTTTTCTTCGTGCTCTCAGTCCGCTACAAAATAGCGCCGGATAAATCCGGCTAGCCCCGCAGGGGCGCTGTTTCTAGCCGGGGGACTTCATCCCCCGGCGCTGGCGGCGGGAGCGAAGCGCCCCGAGCCTATAACCGGATTATTTTGTCAATGTTCATCAGTCGGCGAGCGCAAAAAGGGAGCTAATTTTTAGACGGCTACCTAAAGCAAAATCAGATCATTGCGATGAATGACCGTGGGGCCGTAAGTGTACCCCAAAATCGTCTCGATGTCATCTGAGTGATGACGGGCGATGCGGCGGATGTCATCAGCGGGGTATCGCACCATTCCCCGGGCGATCTCCCGGCCCGCGGACGTGAAGACGCCGACAGTGTCGCCTCGTTGAAAATCGCCCTGCACGTCCGCAATGCCGATGGGCAGCAGGCTGCTCCCCCGTTGGCGCAGCGCCTGCACCGCGCCAGCATCCACCACCAGCCGCCCCGAAGAGGTGTATCCGGCCAGCAGCCAGCGTTTGCGGCTTTCGGGAGCGCTGGTCCGGGCAAGAAATCGGGTGCCAAGAGCCTCACCCCGGGCCAATCGTAGCAGCACATCCGGCTCATCGCCCGAAGCAATGACCACGGTGGCGCCTCCGCGAGTCGCGGTCTCCGCAGCCTGGAGCTTAGTGGTCATGCCGCCGGTGCCCAAC
>JALXAF010000420.1 GCA_026992375.1 Anaerolineae bacterium | reverse complement strand
CCCAGGATGAATGCTTGTAGTGTGGTCATGGGGAACAGGAGATTGAGAGATTATGAGAGATAGTCGGCCAGGAAGGCGTCTTTGAAGGCGTAGAAGTCGCCCGCCTCGATGTGGGCGCGGATGTCGCGCATCAGGGTTTCCAGAAAATGCAGATTGTGCAGGGTGGTCAGACGCAGGCCCAAAATCTCCTTGGCCTTGATGAGATGATGGATGTATCCGGCGGAGAAGCGCTGGCAGGAATAGCACGTGCAGCCTTCTTCCATGGGTCCGTGCTCATCCGCGAAGCGGGCGTTGCGCAGATTGATGCGTCCGTGGCGGGTGAAGATGGCGCCATTGCGGGCGATGCGGGTGGGCAGCACGCAGTCGAACAGGTCTACACCCTGGGCCACGGCTTCGACGATATCGTCGGGAGCGCCCACGCCCATGAGATAGCGGGGCTTGTCCGCGGGCAGGGCGGGCGTGACCACGTCCAGGGTGGCGTACATCTGCGGCTTGGTCTCGCCCACGGCCAGCCCGCCGATGGCGTAGCCGGGCAGATCCAGCTTGCTGAGGAAGGCCGCGCTCTCCAGCCGCAAGTCTGCGAAGACGCCGCCCTGCACGATGCCGAACAGGGCCTGCTCGTCGGGGCGCACCTGGCTTTCGGCGCAGCGCACGGCCCAGGCGTGGGTGCGGGCCAGAGCTTCCTCGTTGTACGCCCGATCCAGCGGGTCCGGGCATTCGTCCAGAGCCATGATGATGTCCGCGCCCAGCTTGGCCTCGATCTCCATCACCTTTTCGGGCGTAAAACGGTGATGGCTGCCGTCGAGATGAGATTTGAAGGTGACGCCCTCGTCGTCCACCTTGCGCAGATCGCTGAGGGAGAAGACCTGAAAGCCGCCGCTATCGGTGAGGATGGGGCCGTCCCAGCCCATGAAGCCATGCAGGCCGCCGAAGCTGGCCACCCGGTCGGCTCCTGGGCGCAGGTAGAGATGGTAGGTGTTGGAGAGAATGAGGTCCGCGCCGATCATCCGCACCTCGTCGGGCGTGAGGGTTTTGACTGTGGCCTGGGTGCCGACGGGCGCGAACGCGGGCATTTTGATATCGCCGTGGGGCGTGGAGAAAACGCCGCGACGGGCCATGCCATCGCGGGCGAGGAGGGTGTATCGGAAAGGTGTGGGCATGGTTGTGTTGGATGGGGATGTTGATCGGGGCGGGGCATGTTCAGGCAGCTTTGGCCGCGTCTCTTTGATGCACAGCTCAACAGTGGAGGCGTCGGCGTCGATACCGATGAAAATCCCTGGTTACGTCATTCCGACGACCGCAGGGAGGAGGAATCTCCCCAGGTGCGACGCACTAGAGCCTGCGGTAAGTGCGTCGCACCTTTCGCTGCGCTCTCTCGAAATGACGTGGGAGAATGACTACCTCACGTAAATAGGGTTGGAGAATATCCAGCCCCGGGGTTTGAACCACCATTTCTTCCAGACCTCCACCCGGTATGCGCCCGGCTGAGAAGGCTGGAAGGCGAGCTCTCGGCCCTTGCTTTCGGCCACCACGCCCGAGCCCGCGCGGATGAGCTTAATGTGGGCGTTGGCCGGGGTCTCGACCTTCAGGGTCAGCCCCTCGACCAGCGAGACGCTTTCGCCCATCTGAGCGACGCGTTTTTCGGCCTCGCCGACGTAGCTGAACCCCTCGGTGGGATGCAGCATGTCATAGCCGATCCAGGCCCGGGCCGAGCCCAGCGCCTCGTAGACCAGGTCCCGGTCATGTTCGAACTCGCGATTGAAGGCTTCTCGGGCGATGATGTGCGTGTTCACCGCGCGAAAACAGTAATCGTAGGGCAGAAAACGGCGACGGAGGGGGCCTATGTTGTAGATCTGGGCGTGGGCGTCCGGGCCGCCGATGGCGGCTGTGGGATGCTGCTGCAACAACTCATCCCATTTGGCCAGCATCTCGGGATAAGGCCCGGTGGTGAAAAGCTGGGGGAAATAGGCCATGATCACGGCCACGGGCTTGCTGGTGGCATGCACGCGAAATTCCGACATAAAATTCCACAGCTCAACGCCGGTGAAGCCCTCGATATCCCATTCCGTCCAGGGATAAATGTCCTTGATGATGGGACCGGGCAAATCGATGGGGTGGGCCAGGAAGGTGAGGCCGCCCTGCGCCCGCACCGCGTCGATGAGCCCTTGCGGATCTGGCGCAAACTGCGTCACATCCTGGCGGACGTTCAGGGTTAGGAGATGATTGCGCTCGGGCTCCAGAGCCATGTCGTTGACTTCGATATCGATAAGCAGCAGCACATCTTGCCGCCATCCCTGCAACGATTGATCCACCAACTGGTTGTGGTCGGTGAGGATGAGATAATCCAGGCCCGCGCTCGCGGCGGCCGACACGATCTCATCCACCGAGCCCGTGCCATCGCTGAACGTGCTGTGGTTGTGAATGCTGCCGCGGTAGCTGTAGAACCCGCCTGGGGTTTTGATCTCGGGCATCAGCCTTTGCCCTCCAGGGGAGAGATGTTTTTGCTCTTGCCGAATTCGGCGGCCCGTCGTCGCGCCCGCTTGTCCATCCAGAACACCCGGTAGCGGGCGTCCAGCTTGCGGGCGAAAATGAGATAGCCGGTGTGAGCGATCATGCGGTCGGCGGGCCGCAGGCGATCGGGCACGGGCTTCCACGGGCGGATGAGGATTTCCTCCACCCGAATGTCCACAAAATTGCCGTTCTCTAACGCGCGTAGAGCGTCGCTCACCTGGTTGACGGTGGGCTGCAACGCGGCGAATACGCCGCTTTCCATCAATGCGGCCTCGGCCCGGGGGATGATGCTGGCCGCGTCCCGAACGTCGAGAAAGACCGCGTCCACGTCGGTTTCATCGAAGCCTTCGTCCGCGTCCCGCAGTTTCAGATCGACGTAAGGGAGCAGGCCCAGCTTTTCAAGATTGCGTCGGGCCACGCGCTGATGTTCGGGCCGTATCTCGTAGCTGTGCACGCGACCCGAGGGCGCGACCGCTCGGGCGAAGGCCAGGGTGAGGCCGCCGCTGCCGGTGCCCGCCTCGATCATGCGCTTGCCATCCTGCAAATCCAGCTCCATCACCAGCCGGGCCGCATCTTTTGGATACACGATCTGGGTGGTGCGTTTGAGATACTGGATGAGATCTGAGGTGGTGGGGCGCAGGATCAGGAATTTTTGGCCCAGATGAGTAGTCTTCACCTGCCCGTAGGGGTGGCCGATGATCTCAGCATAGGGCAGACGCCCGCGATTGGTGTACCACGAACCATCCGGCTCGACGAAAACAAGATAGCGTTTGCCTTCTTCGCTGATGAGTAAAACAGGATCGTGGGCTTGAACCAGAGACAAGGGGCTCCTCCATAGGAAATAATGTGTGATGATAGCATAAAGACGCGCAAACTGTCATGCCCGCCGCGTCGAAAATCGCGTTGATCGGGCGTGTGACGCAGCCTTTGCGATGACGACGCTGTTTTGAGCGGCGTTTGACGGATGTGCCGAATGGCCGCGTATGGTGTAAAATACAGGAGAGCGATTCGCTATCATTTCACACCCCTCCACACACAATGACCCATAACTCCGTTATCCAGGAAATCAAAGACAGATTGGATGTGGTGACGGTCATCGGGCGCTATGTGCCGTTGAAGAAATCGGGTGGCAGCTACAAGGGCCTGTGTCCCTTTCATTCCGAAAAAACGCCGTCTTTTCATGTCTTTCCGCAAACAGGCACATGGAAGTGCTTTGGCTGCGGCGCAGGCGGCGATATCTTCACATTTGTGGAGAAGAAAGAGAACCTTCCCTTTCCTGACGTGCTGCGGATGCTGGCCCGCGAAGCGGGCGTGCGTCTTGAGGAGCCCAGGCCCGAAGTGCGGGACGCGCTCAATCGCCTGCGCGATCTTCACCTTCAGGCCGCATCCTTTTTCCAGAGTCAGCTCCTGGCCGGGCCCGAAGGCAAACGCGCCCGCGATTATCTGGCCCGCCGCGAAATCAATCAGGAGACCATCGAGAAATTCCAGCTTGGCTACGCCCGGGATGGCTGGGAGCATCTCATCGGCTATCTCAGGGGCAAAGGCTTCACCCTGGAGGAGATGGTTCAGGGGGGGCTGGCCATCCAGCGCGAGTCAGGCGGCGCGTACGATCGCTTTCGCAACCGGCTGATCATCCCCATCCGCGACGTCCAGGGTCGGGTCATCGCGTTTGGCGGGCGCATTCTGGGCGATGGCGAGCCCAAATATCTCAATTCGCCCCAAACGCCTATCTTCGATAAAAGCCAGGTCATCTTCGCATTGGATGTGGCCAAACGGGCCATTCGGGCCAAAGATCAGGTGGTGCTAGTGGAAGGCTACATGGATGTCATCAGCGCCCACCAACGGGGATTCAAGAATGTGGTTGCGGCCATGGGCACTTCCATCACCCCCCGCCAGATCAACATCCTCAGTCGATATTCCCGCAATTTCGTGTTTGCGCTGGATGCGGATGCAGCCGGCGCCCGGGCCGCGTGGCGCGGCGTGCAGATAGCCCAGGAGGAGTTGTCTCGCCGCGGGGTGCTCATCCCCACCGCGCACGGCTTCCGCACCGAAAATCGCATGTTAGCCGATGTCAGCGTGGCCATCATGCCCGAGGGCAAAGACCCCGATGATGTGCTGCGAGAGTCGCCAGAGATGTGGCGGGCGCTTATCGAGAATGCCATTCCCGTGGTAGACTATACACTCCAGCAGACGGCGCAGCAGTTCGATCTGACCACGGCGGCGGGCAAATCCCAGTTCGTCCAGAAGATTTTGCCTACTCTCAGCAAGATCGGAGACCCCATTCAGCGTCGCCACTACATCGGCAAGGCCGCGGGCATGGTGCGCGTGCGAGAAATCGATATCGAGGAGGCGCTCAAGCTTTTCGAGCGTCAGCAGCGTCGCAGCAGCTCCCGCGGCGGCCGCAAGTCGCCCGCTCCGCCTCCTGTCCCGCCCGCTCCACCGCCCGGCGCTGTCTCCCCTTCTCAGAGCCCCGATTTGCCGCCGGATGACGTCGTCCTAAGCAGCGACGAGGAGCCCCCCCTGTGGCTGAACGAAAATCTGGCGACGGAGCCTGCGCCGACCCGCGTCGCCCCCTCCCAGCCGGCAGCCCGGCCTCAGCAGCCCGTCATCGGTGCCGAGGAGCATCTGCTGGGCTTGATTTTGCTCTATTATCAGGATTTGCTGCCCTGGTTGGATGAAGAACTCGCCGCCCAACAGATCGATCCCCTGTACAGCGAGGATTTTTCCGATTCCCTGAATCGGGCGGTCTTCGAGGCGCTGGACGATTTCCGTTTCGATGAACCCGAGGGCGATCTGATCGCCTTCATGTCGGAACAAGACGCCCGGGTGCAGGATCATTTTCTGTTTTTGTGGGATTACGCCCGACGCTTCGAAAGGACGAAACCCAGGCATATTCAGCTTCATCATTTACAAAGAGAAGCAGTCACCAGCCTCATCCGGCTCAGACTGAATCACGCTAAAGAAACCCAACGTCAATTGGAGATCTCGTTGGCCGAGACTTCCGCCCCCGAGGAGCTGCGCTCCCTCTCCCGGCGTTTTCAGGAGCTTTTGGGCGAACGACGTAAACTCGAACAAGCCATGCTGGCCTATTCGCAAGCTGCGCGCTGGGCCAACAACAATCGCCCAGCCTATGTCACCTCGCGCTGAATCGCATCCAATCACGCCTGCATCAAAACGCAATTTCGATCTTTAATCTTTTGCTCCTTGCCCCACGTCAACGACAGGATGTCTCCTGGTGCGGGCAATGCTTCCCGGGTTCCAAAACTATCTTTTCGACGAAGAGATTGCTCTCTCATTTATGAGCTCAACGCCCTCTCGCAAATCTGTCCCAACCGAAGATATCGACGTAACGCTTCAGGCGTCCCCTGCCGGCGAAGCGGCGACCGAACGCGGTCCCGAAACCTCCGAAGACGACGTTCTGCCGCCGCTGGAGGCGCTGGCCGCGCCCGTCATCGATCTGGATGATCTGCCAGAGCTGCCAGCCCTGGAGATCCCCGATGACGACGCCCTGATCCTGCCCGAGCTGGATCGAGACGAGGCGCTGGAGGCTCAGGTCGAGGAGGAATACGTCAAGCCCGTTACCGAGATACTGGAAGACGCGATCGGAGTCAGCGATCCGGTGCGTCAGTATCTGCAGGAGATCGGTCGTCATCCTTTGCTGACCCAGGAGGAGGAAGTCGCCATCGCTCAACGCATCAAGGCGGGCCAGGAGGCGTTGGCCGAGCTGAAGGCCCGGGCCGAGGAGGCGGGTCTCACATCCGATGAGTTTCTGGCTGCCCTGCCCGAGGAGGAGAGGGAGCGCATCGAGTCCTTGATCTATGATGGCAGGAAGGCCGAACGCGAGTTGGTGCAGAGCAATCTGCGGCTGGTGGTAAGCGTGGCCAAACGCTATGTGGGCCGCGGCATGAGCTTGCTGGACCTGATCCAGGAGGGAAATCTGGGACTGTTGCGAGCGGTGCAGAAGTTTGATCACACCCGCGGTTTCAAATTCAGCACCTATGCCACCTGGTGGATTCGCCAGGCCATCATGCGGGCCATCGCCGATCAATCTCGCACCATTCGCATTCCCGTGCACATGGTCGAAAGCATCAACCGAGTGATGCGCACCCAGCGGGCGCTGACGCAGAAGCTTGGACGCGACCCCACGCCCGAGGAGATCGCGGTGGAGATGGATTTCATAGAGCCCGAAGATGAGCGGGACGCCATCCGCCAGGCGCTGGCTGAGGGACGCCCCCTGAATCCCACCCAAAAGCGGGCGTTGCGCCGGGCTACGGCCAAGGTGCGCAACATCATCCGCATGGCGCAGGAGCCCATGTCGTTGGAAACGCCCGTGGGCAATGAAGAGAACAGCTTTTTGGGCGATTTCATCAAGGATGAGAGCGCACCGGCTCCGGTGGATGCTGCCACGCGACAGCTCTTGCGCGAGCAAGTCGAAAAGATACTCAAAGAGTTGAACGACCGCGAGCGCAAGGTGCTGGAAATGCGGTTTGGGCTTGTAGATGGCCGCAATCGCACGCTGGAGGAGGTGGGCAATGAGTTCGGCGTCACTCGCGAGCGCATCCGCCAGATCGAGGCCAAGGCCCTGCGCAAGCTGCGCCATCCCCAACGCAGCCGCAAGCTGCGGGATTATCTCACCGAGTAGTCAGTCGCCGCTCATCCTGATTTTATCTTTTTTATCTGCGAAGATCGGCTTTTTCTGCGTTATCTGCGTTCCATTTACGGAACAGGAGGAGACCCATGATCTCACGAGCATCTCTGGAAGAGCGGGAGCGCCGTTTTCTGGCGCCTTGGGGCATGAAGAGTGCGGACACGCGCGGCCGGGTGTATCCAGACGACGAGGCCGATTATCGCACAGTGTATCAGAAGGATCGAGACCGGATTGTGCACACGACCGCTTTTCGGCGGCTGGCCTATAAAACCCAGGTGTTCGTTTACCATGAGGGCGATCATTACCGCAATCGCCTGACGCACACCATGGAGGTGGCGCAGCTTGGGCGCACTCTGGCCCGGGCACTGGGAGCCAACGAGGAGCTGACCGAGGCCATCTGCCTGGCCCACGATCTGGGACATCCCCCATTTGGGCACACGGGCGAGCACATCCTGGATCATCTGATGCAGGGGCATGGCGGCTTCGATCATCAGCGCCAGACCATGCGCATCGTCGAAAAACTAGAGCAGCGGTATCCCGACTTTCCGGGCCTGAATTTGAGCTACGAGGTGCGGGAGGGGCTGGTCAAGCACGACACCGATTACGACGTCATCAACGCGGAGGGCTATGAGCCCGAGCTGGCTGGCACGCTGGAATGCCAGTTGGCCAACATCGCGGACGAGATGGCGTGGAACACCAGCGATCTGGATGACGGCCTGTATGCGGGCATTCTCGACGTTGCGGATCTGGCCGAGCAGCCCCTGTGGCGGCGGGTGATGGACAGCCTGGACCTGCCTTATCGCATCGACCATCTGGATTCACTGACCCGGGCCCAGATTATCCGGCGGCTGGTGGGCATCGAGATGACAGACGCCATCGACTACACCTACGCCCAGCTCATAGCCCACAACGTGCAGTCGGTGGATGACGTGCGGGCCATCGGGCGCAACATCGCCGGTTTCAGTCCCGATTTGGTGGAAGCCAACGCGGTGCAGAAGAAATATCTGTTCGAGCACTTCTACCGCAGCTATCGGGTGGTGCGCATGGCCAACAAGGCGGAGATCATCCTGACCCGGCTCTTCGAAGCGTATGTGCGCGAGCCCCGCATGTTGCCTCCCGACACCCAGGCCAAGCTGAAAGCGGGCGATGAGGAATTGCACCGGGTGGTGTGCGATTATCTGGCGGGCATGACCGACCGCTACGCCATCCAGGAATATGATCGGCTGTTCAATCCCGATGAGCGGGTGTAGCGGGCGTTGCAGATTGGGCCTGGCGAAAGGTTCCCCTCCCAGCCGCCCCTTGCTCCGGCTGGCTCCTTGCAGAAAAAGGGGCTCTCTGTTTTGACGATCTAGGCATCATCCGAGACCGCGCTCAGAAGATGTGGCCCCTGCGGGGCAGGTCGCAAGTGGCAAGTTGCAGGTGTAACGTAGTCACGTTGTCAGTGCTGAATTGGCTACCTGCAACCTGCGACTTGCTACTAAAACCGGTAACTTTTTCTCGATCTCAATGCGCTAATCGCCTATATGACAGGTGGGCATCTGCTTTATTTCTCACGCCAAGCCGCAAAACCGTGAAGAAAGAGAAAGCTCAGCTTTCCTGGTTTCAGGTTAGGAAGCCGCGCATTGCCATGATACAATGACTTTATGAGCTCCGACATTATCCTGCTGGCCGATCAACGCCCGCGCTGCGGCTGGGTTCACGACGATCCTGCGTGCATCGCTTACCATGATCGCGAATGGGGCACGCCCGTCCATGATGACCGGACGCTGTTCGAGTTTCTCATTCTGGAAGGCATGCAGGCGGGCCTGAGCTGGCGCACCATCCTGCGCAAGCGGGCGGCCTTTCACGCCGCGTTCGATGGTTTCGATCCGGCCAGGGTGGCGGCCTTGGATGAAGCGAAGATAACCGAGCTGTTGCACAATCCTGGCATTATCCGCAACCGGCTGAAGGTGAAGGCAGCGGTGACCAACGCCCGGGCGTTTCTGCAGGTGCAGGCGGCATTGGGCGGCTTCGACGCGTATGTCTGGAGTTTTGTAAGTGGGCGGGCGCGGGTGAACGCCTGGCGCACGTTGGCCGAGGTTCCCACCGAGAGCGCTGCATCTCGGGCCATGAGCGCAGATATGAAGCGTCGCGGCTTCAAGTTCGTGGGGCCAACCATCTGCTACGCTTTTATGCAGGCCGTGGGCATGGTCAACGACCATCTCGTCGATTGTTTCCGTCACCCAAAAATGGAAGGGCGCTAGATGGCAAAGGGCAAAAAACACAAACCGGGCACCAGAACGTCCGCTTTCGGTGCGAGCAGCCGTGCGAATCATGATGCCAGTTATTTTTACAACAGCCGCATGTATCAACATTTGCCTGGCATCGATGTCAGCAGTCCTTATGTGGAAAATCCCGTTCCTACCGAGGCGCTGGATGAGATCATCCTGGGAGACAGCCGGAACATGAGCCTGCTGCCGGATCAGAGCGTGCATCTGATGGTGACGTCGCCGCCTTACAACGCTCGCAAGGTCTATGACCAGGACCTGACCCTGGACGAGTATCTGGACCTGCTGCGCGGCGTCTTTAGAGAGACGTATCGGGTGCTGGTGGTGGGGGGCCGGGCCTGCATCAATGTAGCCAATCTTGGGCGCAAGCCCTACATTCCCATGGCCAGCTTCATCAACCAGATGATGATCGAGGAGGGTTTTTTGATGCGGGGAGAGATCATCTGGGATAAGGGCGGCAGTGCGGGCTCATCAACGGCCTGGGGCAGTTGGCAGTCGGCCAGCAATCCCATCATTCGCGATGTCCATGAGTATGTTTTGGTGTTCTCGAAGGGGCGTTTCAAGCGGGAGCGGCTGGGCCGCGAGAATACGATTTCCCGGGACGAATTTCTGGAATACACCAAGAGCGTGTGGCGTTTTCCCACGGTTTCAGCCCGACGCGTGGGCCATCCCGCCCCTTTTCCCATGGAGCTGCCCCGACGTCTGATTCAGCTTTACACTTTTGCAAATGAGATTGTGTTAGACCCTTTCATGGGAAGCGGATCCACTGCACTGGCCGCGCTGGAATCCGGGCGTCATTTCGTGGGCTATGATCTCATGGAGGATTATGTGGAGCTAGCCCGGGCGAGAATCGCGGATTATCAGGGAAAAAACAGGGCGGAGACCTGAGTCCCCGCTATTATTTTGCGTTTCTCACTTGGCGGCGCTGTAAGGGGGTTTGGCCCTATCGGGCGGACAGACGACGCCGCGCCCCGCTTCGTTCATGTGAATCATCTGGGTTTCGCCATTCACCTTGGCCTTAATCAGGTACCCAGGGGTGATGACCTGGGCGTACATCATGCCCGGTTTAGGACATCCCAACGAGGCGTCGCGCCATTCGACGCGCTGGATGTCAAGGATTGTGACGTCCTCAGGGGATACGTTCAGCGTTTGGGCCAGAATGTCCATCGCATTATCGGCCATGGGCTGCAACTCGGGGGAGATAGTGGCTTCGGGCATTTTTTCGTCTCCTGAGGATGATTCTTCAATGGGTTGGACAGGCTCCGCCGCGGGCGTTGAGTCTTTCGGAAGGGAGGGAGGCCCGCCGCAAGCAGTCAGCGCCAATATCAGCAACACCATAAACGAGAGAGGTGCGACTCGCGTCCATTTCATTTTGATTCGCCTCCTGAAGGTGGGATGATCTTCGTAACTGCTAACGTACTTGACTTTAAGTCGCCAAAAACCACGAAGGAAAATAAAGAAAAACACTTCATGCCTTCGCCTTTCTTCGTGTCTTCGTAGCAAAAAGTGGTGGCTACACCTTAGTAGTTACTGATCTTTACTAAAAAGACGGCCTAACGATGCCAAAAGTTCCCGCTGCGCTGCCAGGCCGACAGCAGAATACCGTAACGCGCCATATGCACGCCGTTGGCATGAAAACTGCGTAGAACTACGCATTGACTATGCCACGCGCTCGAAGTAAAATTGTAAACACTGACGTTCCTTGGCGAGGGGAGCGTCAGTGACGAAAGCGAGAGGGTGTTCACAGGTGGTCAAGTGGTGTTAGTTATTCTCTGGGGTATTTTTGGATAGGAGCGAGGCCCGGACGCCTCGCTCTTATCCTTTGATGAATATCCGTAAAACAACGCCAGCCATCACTAAAAAGCGGAAGCGGCGCCTTATCGACTCCGGTTGCTATCTCCAACTGTGCTGGCGGGCGGTTGGGTCTGTTCGGGCGGACACACAACGCCCTGGCCTTTTTCATTCATGTGAACAGAGTGCATCTTGCCGCTGATCTCCACCGTCGTCAGATACCCGAGCATCTCTTCCTGAAGATGCATCTGACCTTCTTGCGCCCCCCAGCGAGGAATTGGCCCAGGCGACCGGCAGGATCGACAAAACGACGATCTCTTCGGGCTTGACGTGGAAGATGCTGGCGGCAATGCCAATGGCCCGCTCCGCCCTAGGCTGCAACTCGGCGGGGATGTCGGGAGAATCTACGGGCGATCCGTCAGGCTTGTCAAGGAAGTGCCGGCCCGCTGCGGCAGCCAGTACGATGACGACAATGACGATAATCCCGGTTATTCTGTTCATTTAGAACGCCTTGTAGAGAGGGATGGACCATTATGCTGCCAAGACATCATAGCAAAGCCCCCGGTGTGATAGGGGGCGTCAGGATAGCACGGCCTGGGCCGCGGCCAGGGCAACGCCCGGTTCCACCGCGTATCCGGCCCGCCGCAGGCCCGCTTCCACCGCGGCCAGCGCCGTCATCACGTCGGAACGGCTGACCGCGCCCATGTGACCGATGCGGAAGTATTCGCCTTTGATGGCGGGATGCAGTC
>JALXAF010000419.1 GCA_026992375.1 Anaerolineae bacterium | reverse complement strand
CGATGAAGGGTTCTGCGTCGGATTTTGCGGCCGCCTTGGGCTGCAAACGCAGGCCCAGCACGCCCGTCAGCTCCTTGAACGTCGCCTGGGCCTGCTCAAAAGGCTCGCCGCCCACGCCCGCATCTCGGGCCGTGTTGATGGCCTTGACCAGATCGTAGAGATGGCCCAGCGCTGCCGCGGTGTTGAAATCATCATCCATGGCCGCTTCGAAGCGCTCTTTGGCCGTCCTTGCCGCTTCCAGCAGCGCATCCGCCTCCGGGCCTTCGGTTTTATCGCCCACGGGCGGACGCAACGCGCCCAGCAGCCGTTGCAGGCCTTTCTCCGCCTGCTCGACCACGGAATCGTCGTAGACCAGGGGCTTGCGATAGTGGGAGCCCAGCACCAGCAGTCGGAAAACATCCGCGTCATGCTCGGCCAGGAAGTCATCGATGGTGACCATGTTGCCCAGGGACTTGGACATCTTTTCGCCGCTGAGCTGCACCATGCCATTGTGCAGCCAGTATTTGGCCAGGGGCGCCTCGTTGCAGCTCTCGCTCTGGGCGATCTCGTTTTCGTGATGCGGGAAGACCAGATCGTTGCCGCCGCCGTGGATGTCGATGGTCGGCCCCAGGTGTTTGCGCACCATGGCCGAGCATTCGATGTGCCAGCCCGGGCGTCCCTTGCCCCAGGGGCTGTCCCAGGCGGGCTCGTCGGGCTCTTTCTGCGCCTTCCACAGCGCAAAATCGAAGGGGTCTTCCTTCAAATCCTCCGCGTAGTGCTCCCGGTCGCCCCGGGCCGCGTCCTCCAGCTTGCGGCGGCTGAGTTTGCCGTAATCGTCATCGGCCCGCACCCGGAAGAACACATTGCCATTCACCTCGTAGGCGTAGCCTTTGTGAATGAGTTCCTGCACCATGGCAATGATCTCATCGATGGTGCCCGAGACCCGCGGCATCACCGTGGGCCGCTTCACGTTCAGCGCATCCAATTGTTCGAGGAATTTCTCGATGTAGCGCCCGGCCAGCTCGAAGGGAGGCTCGCCCGTCTCTCGGGCCTTGTTGATGATCTTGTCATCCACATCGGTGAAGTTCATCACGTGGATGACCTTGTAGCCCTTGTATTCCAGATAACGTCGGATGATGTCGAAGACGATGACCGACATGGCGTGGCCGATGTGCGCGTCCGAATAGACGGTGGGCCCGCAGACGTACATGCGCACTACGCCGGGCTCCAGCGGCTCGAAGACTTCTTTTTGACGAGTGAGGGTGTTGTAAACTCGAAGGGTCATTGTTTCACCAGAAAATCAGGAATGATGGGAAGCTGCACATTGGGTCAACGATAGAATTCTTCGGGCGTGGCGAAGATCATGCGTCCGGCGCTGGTTTGCAGCACCTTGGTGACGATGAGATCGACTTCCTGGCCGATGTAGGGCCGGCCATTTTCCACCACCACCATGGTGCCATCCTCCAGATAGCCCACGCCCTGATCCATCTCCTTGCCCTCCTGAATGATGCGCAGGCGCATGTGTTCGCCGGGCAGGTAGATGGCCTTGACCGCGTTGGCCAGATCGTTCAGGTTTAGCACATTCACGCCCTGCAGCGCGGCCACGCGGTTGAGATTGTAGTCGTTGGTGACAATGCCGACGCCGTATTCCCGGGCCAGCACCATCAGCTTTTCATCCACCTCGCGCACATCGGGCGCGTCGAGATCGATGATCTCCAGTTTGGGGCTGTCCAGATGCTGCAGATCATCCAGCACTTGCAGGCCGCGGCGCCCGCGCGCCCGCCGCAGCGCATCGGATGAATCTGCGATGTACTGCAATTCGGCCAGGATGAAGCGGGGAACCAGCAGCGGCCCGGGCAGGAACCCGGTCTTGGCCACATCCAGGATGCGGCCGTCGATGATGACGCTGGTGTCCAGCAACAGCGGGTGCGGGCCTTTGGGGAGGGGGCTGGCCGCCTCCGGCGCCGTCTCCTCGACGCTCTCCCTGGCCCGGGGTCTCATTTTTTTGAAAAGTCGGATCATATCATCCTGGCGCAGCACCAGGATCATCGCACCCAAATAGCCAAAGATGATGCTGGCGATGAAGGGGAGAATCGGCCCGAAGGGGGCGGGCAGTTGGGCCAGCGGGATCGCCACCAGGGCCGCCACCATCAGCCCCAAAACCAGGCCGATGCTGCCTGCAATGACCTCTTCGATGGGGATCTGACGCACGATGCGGATGGCGAGTTTCGCCGGCCGCGTGGTGAGCCATGGCGCAACGATCCAACCGATAATCGCCCCGGCCAGAGTGAGCGGCCCCACGTATTTCATGGCCTCTAAATCCAAAATAGGATTGGATACGCCAGTGACAAGGATGCCGATCTCCCAGCCAATAAGTGCAAAGATGATAAGACCGAGCAATCGAAAGATACGATCGATAACCACAGGATAAGTCCTCCTATTCGGTTGTCAATGAGTGCGTCCGCCAAAAGGCGACTATGAATAAATGAGGATGAAAAGGGATGAAAGAATAAATCCAAAGGAACGTCACTTACAATCTTAGCACACCCGGCAATGGTTTGCAATGCCAGGATTGTCGCTCCAAACATAATGACGTCTGGAGCGGCCAAAGTCGGACTCTGCGACGGATTGCTGGCTTCGAGACGCCTCGGCGAACGCCATAATCGCTGCGCAATCAGTGGCGGCGAGGGCAGGCAATGGCGGCTTCGGAAAAATACGCCGCGTTATGTTATGATCTTGACAAAATTCCCAAAAGGACATCAACGCCATGACATCGAACTTACTCGCACAACTCGAAACCGCCCAACAGGCCCTTGAACCTGATTTCAAGGCGCTACGGCAGGCCCTGGCCGCGTTGAAACGGGCCAGCAAACTGGCCGCCGAGGAGCGTCTGGACGCCATCGCCATGCAGAAGGCGCTGGTCAAACTGCAAGAGGCGGATGCTTTGGTGGATGACGAGGCCCTGCATCGGGCCACCACCGCCTTCGCCGAGACCACTCAACAGGCCCTGGACGCCCTGGCCTTCGACTTCGCCCGCGACCTGAAGGCCAGCTTCGAAAATCGGGGGCTGACCGTGGAAGGACGCCCGCCCACGCTGGTGGTCGGCGATCTGGTTCTGCGCATCGACAGCGCCGCGCGCAAGGCCCAGTGGTTCTACGGCAAAGAGCCTCTCACCCGGCCCCTGCCTCTCTCGTTGCACGCCATCATCAAGGCCTACGACCAGCAATACAAGGCCATCGTGCTGCGCGAGATCGATGTGGCGGCCTTTGTCGGGGAGTTGTACGACGCCTGGAATCAGTTGATCGCCGCCCGCTCGCGACGCCCCGCTGGCGGACGCATCAACATCATCGAGGTTTACAGCAAGGTGGTGCTCAATCGTCAATCCAAACGCTTCTGGAACGCGCCCTCTCGCAAGACGTTCAAGGATTACGAACGCCCCTTCTTCGTGCGAGATATGGTGCTGGCCCAGGCCGCGCCCGTCGTGCATCGCGATGGCCGCGCCTACCATCTGCGATTGGGCGTTGCCACCAAGAACCAGGCCAGCAACCCCCAGCGCAGCGTCTGGCTGCCCAAAAGCCCGCTGGATGGCGATTATTACGCAGATCTCACCTTCGAGGCCGTTTGACGGCGTTCGTCAGTTTTGCAGCCTTGGCCGCTGGACTTGGCCCCCACCCCGGCCCTCCC
>JALXAF010000418.1 GCA_026992375.1 Anaerolineae bacterium | reverse complement strand
CCATTCCCGTCATCCACCCCAAAACCATCGCCATCGATGACGCCAACAACGTACTCTACATCTCAAGCCTGACCACCAACAGCCTGTACGTCGTCGACGGCGGCGACAACGCGGTCACCCATCAGATACCCGTGGGGACAGCGCCTTTTGGCGTAGACATCAACCCACTCACCCGCAAAGCGTATGTGGCTAATGTGAACAGCGACAGCATCTCGGTCATCGATATGGACGCCAACGCGGTCATCGCCACCATTGCGCTGGAATCTGGCGGCCGCCCCATGCAAGTGGCGGTCAATCCCAACACCAACAAGATTTATGTCACGTTGCACGCTAGCGGCCATCTGGCGGTGATCGATGGCGCCACCGACACGGTGAGCAAGTTCATCTCCGATCTGCCGGGCGCGTTCGACGTCATCGTCAACCGGCCCGACAACCAGGTTTATGTCAGCGCCCGCGACGCCCACTTCATCAGCGTCATCGATGGCGCCAACGATGAACAGGCCGCCAAGATCGTGCCTGGCGGCGAAACCTACGCCCTGGCCTTCGATCCAGTCCTCAAGCAGCTCTACACCATCATCGATCCCGACGGCCCGCTCTACCTCCTGGATCATCCCCAGGACGGCGTCTACCTGCCTCTGCCGGATATCATCAACCAGGATGAGCCCAACCCCAACGTGGTCATCATCTTCGAGGTGAAGCCCAACTACGACTTCGGGCGACGAGGCTACCGCTTCGCCGGCCAAGCGGGTCCCCAGGGCGGCGTCGGCATTGCAGCCAATCCCACCACGGGCAACTTCTTCGTCAGCAACGCCGCCGACAACACGCTCACCGTCTTCGACGGCGCGACGCTCACCCCCCATGCCACCCTGGCCATGGAAGGCGATCCCGGCGATGTGGCCGTCAACCCCGTCACCAACCGGGTCTACGTCAGCAACCGCGCCGCCGATGTCGTGCACATGATCATCGACGGCTGGTAAACCGACCGATTCAAACCACGTTCACCCCAGGGGCGGGAGAAGCACTCTCTCGCCCCTGGCTTATTCCGACCGTGCTCGATCTCTCCCACCGCCTCACCGACATCCTGCGTCAGCGCCCGAACCGCATCAGCCCCCTCAGCGGCGGCTGCGTGGGCGAAGTCTATCGCGTGGACATGCCCTACGGGCGGCGTTTCGTGGTCAAGGTGGATAGCGGCTCCAGCGCGATGCTGGACAAAGAAGGCTGGATGCTGCGTTATCTGGCAGCGCACAGCGCACTGCCCACGCCCGAAGTCATCTACAGCGCCCCCGAGCTGCTGGTGATGCGCTTCCTGCCTGGCGGTGGCGTCGATAGGGCCGCCGAAATCCACGCCGCCGATCTTCTCGCCAGCCTGCATGACATCAGCGCCCGGGCCTACGGTCTGCAAACGGACACCCTCATCGGCGGGCTGCACCAGCCCAACCCCTGGACCGAAAGCTGGATCGATTTCTTCCGCGACCAGCGGCTGCGCTTCATGGCCCGCGCCGCCTACGACGCCGGGCGGCTGCCCGCCCGCGACCTGGCCCGCATCGAAAAACTGGCCGGGCGACTGGAGCACTGGCTGGAAGAGCCGCCCGCGCCCGCGCTCATCCACGGAGATGTGTGGAGCGGCAATGTGCTGGCGCAAAACGGACGCATCACCGGTTTTCTGGATCCAGCCATCTACTACGCCGACGCGGAGATGGAGCTGGCCTTCATTTCCCTCTTCCACACCTTCAGCGACGCGTTCTTTCGCCGATACAAGGAGCGTCGCGGCATTCGACCCGGCTTCTGGGAAATCCGCCAGGAGCTGTACAACCTCTATCCTCTACTGGTGCACGTGCGACTCTTCGGTGGAGGAGGCTATGTGAGCTCAGTTCAACGCGCGCTCGCCCGCTTTGGCGTCTAGAGAAACCTGAGTGCACGCCGCCAGAACGCACGAAAATGAATTTGACAAGTCATATCGATCGTACTAACATTGCAAAGTTGGCATGATTCACTCTTATCAACCACTAAGTAACCGTCCAAAAAATAATTCCCTTTTTACGCTCGCCGACTGAAATCAGACTCTTCAGGTCCACGGCCTCGCCCCCTTCATCATCCCCCGCCTGCGAGGGAGAACATCGGAAGAGGACAAGAGCGCGGCCTACGCCGCCTATTTCAACCCCGTTGCGGGTCGCCGCAGAGCGAGCTTGGGGTGCAGCCTGATCCCGCTATCTTTATCTCCTTCTCCGCCCGTCGAGGAGCGAGGGGGGGACAAAAGGTGAAGGCCTACGCATAAAGAGCCCAAGTTTACTCGGCAAGTGTTGCAACGAAAAGGGGAAGTTATTTCAGGACGTACGCTAAGGTCGTCACCGGTCGTCGCTCGAAAACCACTAAGACACAAAGGCGCAAAGGGGAATTTTATACATTTTTTCCTCGTGTCTTGGCGCCTTTGCGCCCTTTGTGTATTGTTAACCGGGGTGCGTTAACAGTTACCGCATTCATCATAAAGAGCCTCCTCGCCACACACTTCGACATTCGACGCTTTTACGTTTGGAGCGTTTTGTCAGGCGTTGATCCCTTGAAATCGATCAAGACGACGCAGTCATATAATAGAATAGCCCCACATCAGGCAAAACGTTCGTTTCGCCGCTTCCTCCCCTGATTCAACAACCGTTTCCAACCAGGGTTCCACCAGGATTTCGTTTATGACTACAGTAACAACGCCACTCCCAGACCTCCACGAAAAGCCTGTCGAAAGTAGCGCTCACCGCTTCTTTCATTCCTATCTTTTTCAGAAGACGCTGAAAGCGCTTTTCACCGCGTGGGTGGTCATCACCCTCACCTTCTTCCTGATCCGGCTGCTGCCCAGCAATCCCGTCGAGCTGTTCATTCAGGACTTGATGGTGCAGTACGGGATGCCCTATCACGAGGCCCGAGACCAGGCGGCAGCGCTCTTTGCCATCGATCTCTCGCGGCCGCTGCCGCTTCAGTATCTCGATTACATGGATGGGCTGCTGCATGGCGATTTGGGCACATCGATTCTCTCTCCGGGCACATCGGTTAGCAGCATCATCCTGCGCTTTTTGCCCTGGACCATCTTCAGCGTAGGCATCGCATTGATGCTCAGTTTTACATTCGGGATCATGCTGGGGCTTTTCATGGCGTATCATCGCGAGGGGGTGATGGATCATATTCTCACGGTGCTGGCTTCAATTCTCAGTTCCATCCCCAACTACATTTTGGGCATTTTGCTGATCATTTTCCTAGGGGTGCGGTGGGGGATCATCTCGGTGGCGGCCACCCGCGGCACCCTTTCGCCGGGCGTAGAGCCCAGCCTGAGCATCGAATTCTTCAAAGATGCGCTTTTTCATGCGGCTTTGCCCATCACCACCTACGTGCTGACCACCATCGGCAGTTGGATGCTGACCATGAAAAGCAGCACCATCAGCGTATTGGAAGAAGACTACGTGACCGTGGCTAAGGCCAAGGGTCTGAAAGAAGGGCGCATCACCTCCACCTACGTGGGAAGAAACGCAGCGCTGCCCATGTTCACACTGTTGACCATCGCCATCGGCTTCGTGGTCGGCGGCTCGGTGCTCATCGAGACCATCTTCCAGTACCAGGGCATCGGCTACATTTTGCTGCAAAGCGTCAACAAACGAGATTACACAGTGATGCAGGGCGTGTTCCTGGTCATCACCATGTCCGTCATCGTCGCCAATTTCTTCGCCGACATTCTCTACAGTTGGCTCGACCCCCGTATCAAGCTCGGGAGACAGGAGTAGCTTATGGGTTCTGCTTTGCTGGGGGCGGTGCGCTCCCTTGGCGCCACCCTGCGCATTATGAGTTACAACAAAGTCGGCTTCGCCGGCTTCATTGCCGTGATGCTGATTTTGTTCATGGCGTTCGTCGGTCCGTTTTTCGTGCCCCTGGATACGGTCACCAAGGTGGATCAGATCTATCAGCCCCCCAACGCCGAACACTGGCTGGGCACAGATCATCAGGGGCGGGATATTTTCTCGCAGATCGTCAACGGCGGCAAGGATGTGATCATCGTGGCGGTGGTGGCGGGCGCACTTTCCACCCTCATCGCGGTCACTTTCGGCACCCTGGCCGGGTTTGCCGGAGGCCGCACCGATTCGGTGATCGTCTCCATCACCGACATCGTTCTCACAATCCCGCAATTGCCGCTTTTGCTGGTTTTGGCCGCGCTGATCAAATTGAACAACATTTTTTTCCTGGGCATCATTCTGGGCGCGTTAGGATGGCCCTCGTTGCTGCGCGCGGTGCGTTCGCAGGCGTTATCGCTAAAACAACGCGATTTCGTCGAAGCGGCGAGGGCGCTGGACCTGGGCACCATGCACATCATCTTCCGGGAGATCGTGCCCAATATGATGACCTACATCATCATCAGCTTCGCTCTGGCCATGACTGGCGCCATCTACGCCCAGGTGGCGTTGGTGCTATTCGGCCTGGTGCCCTTCTCGGGCAGCAACTGGGGCGTGATGCTGAGTTTGGCCTGGGTGCGCGGCGCCATCTATTTCAAGGATAGCATCTGGTATATTATGATGCCGGTGGCGGCCATCGTCATCTTGCAACTGTCTATCGTCACCATGACCCGCTCGCTGGAGCTGGTCTTCAATCCTCGCCTGCGTTCGGGCGAGTAATACGTCTCTATCGGTAACTGCTAACGCACCCCGGTTAACAAACCACAAAGGGCACTAAGGCACTAAGAACACGAAGAAAAAATGTATAAATTTCCCTTTGTGCCTTTGTGTCTTAGTGTTCTTAGTGGTTTTCGGGTGACGACCTTAGTAGTTACCTCTATCGAGCAAATAAAGCGCCATGAGCAATGAGAGTCAGCAAGTTGTCCTGAAACATGAAGCTGGCAGCGGAACGCCCCTGACTTTGCGGAATGTCTCCGTTGCCTACAAAACGAGAAAAGGCGATGTGCAGGCTGTGCGCGACGTCAGCCTGGATTTGCGCGCGGGCGAAAGCATCGCTCTGATTGGCGAAAGCGGGTCGGGCAAGACCACCCTGGGGCTCAGCATCGTCCGTCTGCTGGTCAAATCGGCTCAGGTGACCAACGGCGAGATCATCTATCGCCGCAACGGCAAAGAGATCGATGTGCTGGGATTGAACAAGAAAGAGCTGCGAGAGTTCCGCTGGAAGGAATGCTCGATGGTCTTTCAATCCGCACTCAACGCCTTCAATCCCGTCATCCGCATTTGGGATCAGATGAAGGATACGGCCCAGTCGCATGGATGGAAGGACAAAAAGGCGATCCGGCAGCGTTCGTTGGAGCTGCTTAAGTTCGTGCAACTGGATGCTGAGCGGGTCATCGATGCCTATCCTCACGAGCTCAGCGGCGGCATGAGACAGCGGGTGCTCATCGCCCTCTCGCTGCTGCTGGACCCCCAGGTGCTGATCCTGGATGAGCCCACCACCGCGCTCGACATCCTCACCCAACGCACCATCATCGATCTGCTGCGCAAGCTGAAGGAAGAGCAGCATTTCACCATGATTTTCATCTCGCACGATCTGGCCATCGCCGCTGAGCTGGCGGATCGCATCGCCACCATGTATGCGGGGCGAGTGGTGGAGGTGGGATCCGCGGATGATATTTTCTACCGCCCGCGCCATCCCTACACGTTGGGCTTGATCCGGGCTGTGCCCAAGGTGGTGGGAGATTTCCAGGAATTGTTCTCCATCCCCGGCTCCCCGCCCGATCTCATCGACATGCCCAGCGGCTGCAAATTCCATCCCCGCTGTCCCTACGCCACCGATAAATGTCGGCAAGAGGAGCCGGATCTAGTCCCGGTGGGCCCAGAGCACATGGCCGCGTGCTGGCACTGGCGGGAAGTCGAAAAAGAATTGCAATCCAAACCCCTGCACTCCATCTCATAGACAGGCTATCCATGGCGCTAATCGAACTGAAGAACGTCTCGCGAACTTTTGGAAAGGGCGATGAACGGGTCGTCGCCGTTGACAACGTCTCCTTTGCCATCGATGAGGGCGAAGTGCTGTGCCTGGTTGGAGAAAGCGGCTGCGGAAAAAGCACCACCGGCAAGATCGTAGCCGGCCTGCTCGAACCAACACGGGGCCACGTGCTTTTCGATGGTCAGGATATCTCGAAGATGGACAAGGAGTCCTTTCGGCGTTACCGGCATTCGGTGCAGATCATCCACCAGGACCCTTACGCCTCGCTCAATCCCACCCAGACCGTCCGGCAGATGATCACCCGTCCGCTGCTGCGGCATCATAAGGCGAGAAGCAACGAAGAGGCGGAGAAGCGAGCCATCGAGTTGCTGGAGATCGTGGATCTGACGCCCGCGCAGGATTTTATGAACAAATATCCGCATCAGTTGAGCGGCGGCCAGCGGCAACGGGTGTCGGTGGCCCGGGCGCTGACGGTGGAGCCCCGCTTCATCGTGGCGGACGAGGCTGTCTCTATGGTGGATGTCTCGATTCGCGTCAGCCTGCTGAACATGCTCTCCCGCCTGCAAGACGAGTTCAACGTCACCTTCCTCTTCATCACCCACGATCTGGCGCTGGCCAAGTATTTCGCCTGGGAGGGACGCATATCGGTCATGTATCTGGGGCGCATCGTGGAGGATGGCCCCACCCGGCGTGTGGTGATGGACCCGCGCCATCCCTACACCCAGGCCCTGCTCGCGGCCGTGCCCGAGGCCGACCCCGAACTGGCCCGCCGCAAGCGCCGCATCGAGTTGCGCAGCGCCGACATCCCCAGCTTGCTTGATCTTCCCTCCGGCTGCACCTTCCATCCCCGCTGTCCCTATTTCGTGGCGGGCGTGTGCGACGGCGAGGTTCCGCCCCTGGTCGCCATTCCCGAAGGGGGACGCGTGGCCTGCCCCGTCCGCAAGGATATTTCCATCCAGCTTATCGAAGAAACGCCCGCAGCCCCGGCCGCGTGATCATGCGTTATGGATGAGCCCCCTGCAAAAAGATCATTTCACCACGGAGACACGGAGGTCACAGAGAAAATAGTGATAGTTCACAGAGAAAAACATCTCCAAATCTCTCCTTTTTCTTCCTCCGTGCACTCTGTGCCTCCGTGTTGAAGTTTTTTCCAGTAGAATCATGGATAGCAATCTCGGCCGCGCCGGCTTTCGCATCGGCGTTTTCGTCGTCCTCATGTCGGGCGGACTGCTGCTTCTCCTGAAGAAAGGAAGCGCGGAATACATCTTGATGCAGGTCACCTTTGTCCTGGGCCTCATTTTTCTGGCGGTCATCATCTTCCTGGTTCGTTATTCGCAACGACCATGAAGATTTGACGATCTTTCACCCCTTCTCAACCCGTCTCTACTCAAAAAGGAGAAGAACTATGAGAAAACGAACATTGTTTGTGCTTTTGTTGGCGCTGATGTTGGCCATCGTCGTCAGCGCCTGTGCACAGCAAGCGGCGCCCGCGACAGAGAAGCCCGCGGCCGCCACCGAAGCGCCAAAAGCCGAAGCGCCCAAGGCCACCGAGGCCCCCAAGGCTACGGAAGCGCCCAAGGCCACCGAAGCCCCCGCCAAAGAGGAGGGCAAGGTCACTGAATTCCGCGGCATCTGGCCCTATGTGGTGCCGCCCGCGGGCCATTTCAACACCTTTGTCACCAGCAACCGCGTTGTTCTGGGCATCTACTACCATCTGATGCAGCCCCCGCTGTTCCTTTACATGTGGGCCGATGAGGATTGGCTGCCCATGGCTGGCAAATCGTGGGAATGGGCTGATGACACCACGCTACGCGTGCATCTGCCCGAAGGCGCTGTCTGGAGCGATGGCAGCAAGTACACCTCGCAGGATGTGGTGGACACCTTCGACCTCGTGCGCCTGCAGGGCCTGACGGTGTGGAAATTCCTGGACAGCGTGGAAGCGGTGGATGATTACACCGTGGACTTCAAGCTGAAGGAGCCCTCCAACACCGTGCCTCGCCGGGTGCTGCGCGAGATCAACATCCGCAACTCCTCCACCTATGGCGATTACGCCGCCAAAGCGCGTGCGCTCTTCGAGGCGGGCAAGACCAAGGATGATGCCGAATGGCAGACCCTGCTGCAGGAATTCAACGAATTCCGCCCCGATGACATCGTGGCCCTCGGGCCGTATGTGATGGATGTGGACAGCATCACCGAATCGCAGATCGTGCTGCCCAAGAACGAGACCTCCTTCATGGCCGACAAGGTCAAGTTCGATCGCCTGGTCATCTTCAACGGAGAAACGCCCGACGCCACGCCGCTGATGCTTTCCAAGGAAGCGGACTACGCCACCCACGGCTTCCCGCCCGCGACCGACAAGCAGTTCCAGGCCGAAGGCATCCGCGTCATCCGCGGCCCCAACTACAATGGCCCCGCTCTCTACCTCAACCACGACGTTTATCCCTTCAACGTGAAGGAATTCCGTCAGGCGCTGGCCTACGCCATCAACCGGGATGAGAACGGCGTCATCTCCATGGGCCCCTCCGCCAAACCCTCCCAGTACATGGACGGCTTCTCCGACAACCTGGCCCCCATGTGGCTGACCGATGAGACCAAGGGCAAGCTGAATCCCTACGCCTTCGATCGGGACAAGGCCGCCAAGATGCTGGAAGACCTGGGCTTCACCAAGGGTGATGACGGCGTCTGGGTTGACGACAAGGGCAATCGCATGGAGTTCGAGCTGACTGCGCCTTCCGAATACGCGGACTGGTCCGCCGCGGCTGAGAACCTGGCCGAGCAGCTCACCGACTTCGGCATCAAGACCACCTTCCGCGGCGTCACCTACAGCGAGCATCCCGCGCTGATCAAGTCTGGCAAGTTCCAGATGGCCATCCGCGAGTGGGGCGCTGGCAACCCACATCCGCAATTCGCTTACAGCATCGACTTCAACGCCTACAACAAGACCGGCGGCGAGGTTTCCACCGAGGCCGGCCCGGGCATGGACTTCCCGCTGGTGCAGGAAACCGACTGCTGCGGCGAAATCGATCTGGCGGACATGACGTTGAAGGCGGGCCTGGGCAAAGAGAAGGAAGAGCAGATGAAGTACATCAACGAGCTCGCCCTGGCCTACAACGAACTGTTGCCCCAGATTCCTCTGTGGGAGCGCTACGGCAACAATCCCGCAGTGGAAGGCGTCCGCGTGAAGCAGTGGCCGCCTGATGATGATCCCGTTTACCTGAACGGCACCTACGCCGATCCCTTCTCCATCGTGCTGCTGGTGACGGGACGGCTGGAGCCGGTTCAGTAATCCGAATCTCAACCATTCAATTCGCATCCCGTTGATCGGGATTCTCGCACAGGGCGCGGGGTCGGCATTCGCAGGATGTCGGCCTTGCGCCCAATGCTATGGAAAAAATTATGACTTCACCTATCGATATGGTGCTCATCGGCGCAGGTCAGCGCGGGGCCCACGCCTACGCCCGCTACGCCTTTCAGCATCCCGATGAAGTGCGCTTTGTGGCCGTGGCCGAACCTGACCCCATTCGCCGCGAGATGTTTGCGCAGGAGCATGATCTGGACGACAGCCAGTGCTTCGAGACCTGGGAAGACCTCATCGCCGCCGGGAAACTGGGCCGGGCCGCCATCATCGCCACGCAGGATCAGATGCACGTGGAGCCGGCGGTGGCCGCCATGGAGGCAGGCTACGACGTGCTGCTGGAAAAGCCCATGGCCCACACCCTGGAAGGCGCTGTCAAACTGGTGCAAACCGCGGAGCGCACCGGCCGCGTGCTGGAGATCTGCCACGTGCTGCGCTATTCGCCCTTCTGGGTTACTTTGCACCAGGTCATCGAAAGCGGCAAGCTGGGCGAGATCATCACCGTCGAGCATCGGGAGAATGTGTCGTACTGGCACATGTCTCACAGCTTTGTGCGGGGCAATTGGCGCAACAAAGAGGAATCCAGCCCCATGATCCTGGCCAAGTGCTGCCACGATCTCGACATCCTCTACTGGAATCTGGGCGTGAAGACGGCCAAACTCAGCTCATTCGGCTCTCTCATCCACTACCGCTCCGAAAACGCGGGCCCGGATATCCCCCTGCGCTGCACCGACGGCTGCCCCATCGAGCCCGAATGCCCCTTCTCCGCCATCGGCATCTACCTGGAGGGGCGTCCCTTCCGGCGATGGATGGAACAGGCCAGCGAGACCCGAGGTCTGGACCCCGAGCGCCCCATGATGTGGCCCTTCACTGTGATCACGCCCGATCCCACCCTGGAAAATCGGCGCAAGGCCCTGGAGACCGGGCCTTATGGCCGCTGCGTTTATCACAGCGACAATGATGTGGTCGATAATCAGGTGGTGGCCATGGAGCTGGAGGATGGCCGAACGGTGACGCTGATCATGCACGGGCATTCGCACGAAGAAGGCCGCACCATGCGCTACGATGGCTCCAGGGCGACGCTGCGGGCCAAGTTCCCCATCCTGGGCAGCGAGGGGGAGATCACCATCCACCATCACAACAGCGGCGAGGTGGAGCGCGTGCCCATTCCCCGGGGCCAGCCGGGCGCGGGCCACGGCGGCGGCGATTTCGGCATCATGGCCGATTTCCTGGCCGTGCTGCGCGGTGAGAAAGAGCCGCTGACCACCGCCCGGGAGTCGCTGGAAAGCCATCTCCTGGCCTTCGCCGCGGAGGAAGCCCGGCTCAATCACACCGTCATCGACATGGCGGAATTTCGCGCCAACGCCGAAAAGCTGACCGGGTAAATGAGACGCGGACGAACGCGGATGAACGCGGAGGGAGTGGGATTGGTTTTCTTTGCCACTTCCACCTATGTCATTTCGGGGGAGCGCGACGACCGGAAAATTCCCCAGCGGGCGCGGGGAAGGACGAATACCGGATGTCAGGCGAATATCTTGCGGTATTGCGATGGATCGTAATGCGGGAATGGATGTTCGTACAAGTATTCGTAAGGCCCGAGCGCCTCGATCTCGGCGATGACGCCCGCGATCTGCCCCTGAGATTCATAAGCCAGCACGCTCTGCAGCCGCCGTTGGAAGGCGTCGGCGTCGGCTCGCACCTCAAGATTGGGGGGCGTGCGAAAATTCTCGTAGATGGCGGCTTCGTAGATCATGGGCGCGTCATCCAGCGGCCGGCCCAACTCGGGCCAGATGGCGCCGGTGGCGTGGAAGATGCTGATCATCAGCTCCGTATAGGTGATCTTGTGGTCGGGATGCGTATCCGATTCCGCGGGGATGAAGACGCGATGGGGCCGCAGCCGCCGCAGATGCCAGGTGAAGCTGTTTTGCAGCCCGGTGTAGCCGCCGTGTGCGAGATCATGGTTCCGGGCCTTGCGTCGCCCCTGCCAGGAGGCCAGATCGTTATCGGGATAGCCCAAGAAGGTGATAGCTTCGGCGGACAGGCCCAGGATGGCGAAGGAAGCCAGGGTCTCGCGTTGGCGTATGGCTACGATGTTCAGCTCGTCTTCCGCGGTGCAATAGCCCATGCGGCCATCGGTGACGATGATGACCTGCACGTTCACGCCCGCCTGCACCGCAGCCATCAGCGAAAACCCGGCGCCGATGCACACATCGTCATCATGCGCGCCCATAAAGAGCCAAGTTTCGGCGGCCACGCCCGCGGGCGAGGGCATCAGTCCATCGAGATTATCGAAGCGTTCTTTGACATCACCCATCAACCGGGTGAATTGAAAAGCGTTTTTTCGATGAAGCGTCATTGTAAAAATATCCTCTTCCTAACCTGCAGAGCCAGAACCAAAAAGCTGATCTCACGCAAAACCTTTTGATTCTCCGCGGATGACGCTGATTGGGCGGATATTCGCGAATTTTTCTGATTTCATCCGCGACCATCTGCCGGATCCGCGTTATCAGCGGTGAGTCCATACTTTTTTCTTTGCGTCTTTGCGTGAGACATTTTCTTGCCCAGTGGGTCAGGATACCATTGATAAGGAGCCTAACCTTTGACCGCTCCGGCTGTCAAACCTTTGATGAACTCGCGAGAGAGAAGAATGTAGAGAATCAGGATGGGAACGGCGGCAAGGGAGAGAGTGCTGAGCGCGCGCGTCCAATCGGTGCGATAT
>JALXAF010000417.1 GCA_026992375.1 Anaerolineae bacterium | reverse complement strand
GATCCGCCAGACGGTCGCGCACCTCCAGCTTGACCTTGGCCTTGGCGTTGCCGTAGAGGATTAGCTCTTCAGGCAGAATGCCCACTTCCTCGGCAATCTGGGAAATAGGCAGGGGTTCGATGGATTGGGCAATGTCTAGATCGCTAGGCACCGGGCGTTTGAGATCGGTGAGTTTGCGAGGCATGATGAAGTCTCCTTTTGTGGATTTGGTATTTGTAGTTTTGTAACTGCTAAAAGGCGTTGGCCCCAATCATCCTCTTTTGCACGAAGACGCGACGGAAACGAAGACGCAAGGGCATCAAAAAAGATTTTATCCGTGCTTCCTCCCATCCGTGTCGAGTGGACAGGGCTACGTTAGCAGTTACGTTGTCTTATACAAAAACGACCCGGATGACGAAATAATCGTCACACTCGGGCCGTCATGTGGTTTCGAACTGGAATAGGGGAGCAAGCGGCGGCGCTTATCATCATCAAGTTGGTCGAGTTGTCATTCCACAACGGAAAAGTTTGTTCAGGTGATTGATTAAGGATAGCTCAAATTCTAGTTTAGAGCAAGAAGGAGACGACCAGAGTCGTTATGATGTCCAACAATTGGCCTCACATAACTTGTCCAGATTGCGGTGTCATACTCCTTTACAGCTTTTTTCTCAGTGCAAGGAATTTTTTTGCCGCCTCCACCGCCTCGCTGGCGTCCTTGCAATACGCGTCCGCCTCGATATCCTCGGCAAAGGCTTCGCTCAAAGGCGCACCGCCCACCAGCACAATGACGCCATCCCGTTTGCCCATCTCTTTCAGTGTGTCGATGACCACTTTCATGTAGGGCATGGTGGTGGTGAGCAACGCACTCATGCCGATGATGTCCGCATTGTATTTCTCCATGGCACCGAGGTAATCCTCAACCGAATTGTTGGTGCCGATGTTATGCACCTCCAGGCCCGCGCCCTCCCACATCATGCTCACCAGATTTTGACCGATATCGTGGATATCGCCCTTGACCGTGCCGATGATGGCCGTGCCCAGCCTGGGCGCGCCCGTCTCCACCAGCAGGGGGCGCAGGATGTTCATGCCCGCCTTCATCGCTTTGGCGGCCATCATCACCTCGGGCACAAAGAGAATGCCATCGCGGAAATCCTCGCCCACAATATCCATGCCCGCCACCAGGCCCTGGTTGAGGATGTCGTAGGGAATGATGTTGCGTCTCAGCGCCTCATTCACCTCTTCTACGATCTCAGCGGCGTAACCGTCATACAGATCATCCTGCATCAGCTCGAACAGCTCTTGATTATTTAGTTCCGAAAGGACAATTTCTTTTTCGTCGTCCATGATTTGTATTGCCTCATAAAAAGGGGGCTAGAAGTGATTATACAAGCTCACACATCAGACCCTGCAGGCTGGAGTTGCCAACAGGCGACACGGGAAACCCGCGAAACGTCAAGAGTCAAACGTCATCTTACCGTAACGTTGTCATGGTTCACTGCTGGCCGCTGCTCTGTCGACAACACCATGACGTTTGACGTTTTGCGGCTTACGTTGTCAGCAACTGGTGCGCGTTGCTTTGGCGTATGTATGCTTTCAGTCAGAAGCTCATATCGTTGAAATTATAACATCGCGAAGCAAAAATGATTAATCACTCGATGGTCGGGAGATTTGCACTGGCGGCTTCCCTATGCTATAACCCAAATCAGGCCCGATTGGCAGTTCTCAAGTCTCTGCCCAGGCACTCATCGATGAGCAAGCGGCAATCCCCCTCATTCAGTTTTGTGCACATCCACCGATACATCCTGCGTCCGGGACGTTTGGTGAAAGAGCGGATTCCCATCCCCTTGTGGCTTGTCAGCGGGCTGGCGCTGAGAATTTTGATCTGGACAGGACTTCTGCTGCTCACGGGTGTCATCTACCGCCCCTCACTTCGATGGAAGCTTTTTTTCACCGCCACTTCTGCGGTGATGGTGACGGGCCTGAGCATGGTTTCACATTCACCTGCTGGGGCAGATCATCCTGTTGGTTCTTGGTTCTGATTCTGGTGGACGGGATCGGTTTCATCGCCCCAATTGTGTTGGCGTTGCATCTGCCGGAGCGCTACGTTTCGCAGGCGGATCGTCTGGCCCTGACTTTCGCCATCGGCCTGCAAAAACCGGGGCAGATTCTTTCCTCCCTGCGCAAAGCCGTTGTCATCATGTTCATCACAGAGAGAATTGGCGCGGCGCTCGCCTGCCGCCAGAGGCCATTACGTCTGGTTTGACCGCCTCATTCTCCCGGACCAATGGCCAGTTGTTCAGCCGGGGTGAAAATGCGTCGGGCGATGATCAGCGTGGTAATCAGTGAAGTCAGTCCCGAGACGGCGAGAATCATCGCCATGACCACGAATTGATAGAGGGCCGCATGCACCGGATGGCTGCCTCCCAGCAGCATGCCCGCCATCACCCCCGGAATCCAGACGATGCCCAGCGAGCGCAGCGAATCGATGCGAGGGATGAGGCTGGCTCTCACGGCCGCCTGGGCGTAGGGGCGGATGGCCGTCTTGGGCGGCGCACCCAGGGCCAACGCCGTCTCGATATGCCCCACATGCGTTCTCACCTCGCCTTGAAAGCGATCCAGCGCCAGCGAGGTGGCGTTCATGCTGTTAGCGATAATCATGCTGCCAATGGGGATCAGCACAGTCAGTTTGGTGTCGATGACGCCCGCCCAGGTCATTAACGCGATAATCGAGCCCGCACCGACGCCAATGCCATACAATCCCACCCTGAACGCATCGGGCAACCCCCTGGCCCGCTTCTCCGCGGTCTTGGCTGCCAACAGCATCATGCCCGCCAAAATGGCGAAGCCGATCAGGGTCGGACCCTGGAAGACGTAGAGAAGGATAGCTCCCACCGCCACCACCTGCACCAGGCCTCGCACCAGGGCGATGAGGATCTCTTTTTCGAGATGAATGCCCGCCCAACTGGCGATGAGCATCATGCCAATGGCCATAAAGACCGCCACCAGAGCCTGGGCCACAGAGAGCGAAATAGGATCGGTGAAAAACTGATTAAGCATTGAGCACCTCCTCAGGCGCGCCGACGCGCAGCAATCGGCCCGCCTCCATCAACGCCACGCGGTCGCCCATGCGTGCAGCCTGGGCCAGATCGTGCGTCACCCACACGCAGGTGAGCCCTTCCTCGCGGATGATCTCCGCCAGCAGCGCTTCCACCGCGGCCTTGGCCTCCTCGTCCAGCGCGGACGTAGGCTCATCCAGCAGCAGCGCCTCGGGATTATTGGCCAACGCACGGGCGATGGCCACCCGCTGCGCCTCTCCGCCCGAAAGCCTGCTCACATCCCGATGGCTAAAGCCCGGTAGATTCACACGGGCCAGCAGCCGCTCGATTTCGTCGTCGGACAGGTCTTCGCCCCGCTGCCGCGGGCCAAAGCGGATGTTTTCGGCCACCGCGCCCGGAAAAAGATAAGGCATCTGCATGATCATCCCCACCTTGCGGCGCAATTCCCGCGGCGGGAGCTCCCGATAATCCCGGCCATCCAGAAACACCACGCCATCGGTGGGTTCATCCAGTCGGTTGATGAGCCTGAGCAGCGACGATTTGCCAGCGCCGCTGGGCCCCACCACCGCCAAGACCTCGGCGGGAAAGACTTTGATGCTCACACGATCGACAATGGGCTTGCCGTCCACCTTACGGGTCAAGTTCCGGGCCTCCAGCCTGGGGGACGGCGCATCGTTGAGATGTGTCATGGGCGAACCTGCTCTTGTAACGGTGTTCGGCGTTTTCGAGGGATTTCGACAGGAAACGAGGCGCTTTCGCCTGATGCGCTTTTCATGTGTTGGATTGTGGGTTATAATCTAAACCATATCGTCATTTTCGCCAACATTCGCCGCCTCATACATCACCTTCGGGTTTGCATCATGGCATTCAACGAGGAACCTCAAGCATCGACGTTTGGGGAGACGTCCCAAGAACTGAACAGGATTCATCAGGACATCGACTATTGGGCCGCGATTTCAACCGGAGGCGGCGTTGCTGTTGGCGTTGGCGTTATGGCCGCTTTGGGGCGTTTCGCCGTAGTCTACGGCCCCAAGACGACCATGCTGGGCTACTTGTGGCTGACGCTCTTCGTCGCGCCCCTCACTCTCACTTATGGCGAGCGTTCCGAGGCTATAGGCGCGCCTGGCGGCGTTTATGGGCTGGTGCGCAACCGTTATGGGCTGGCGTTATCGTTTCTGGTGGGATGGCTGGAGATTGGCGGTTACGCCGCCATCAGCGCCATCCTCGCCCGGCTTATCGTCGTTTACGCCCTGACTTTCTACAGCACTTTTGGCGGCGGCGTCGCTCTCAGCCTCGATTGGTTGACGATGGGGGTGATTGCGCTGTTTCTGATTTTCAAGGTGACAGGCTGGCGAGGCGGTCGGAGATTGAACGCCTTGCTGGTGTACTTGGCCCTGATTTTCCTGGCAGCGCTATCCATTTATAGCGTCACCAACTATCATAACGCCTTCACCGGCCTGACCTCCTCCCTGCGCTCGGTCAGACCCTTGCGCCTTTCCGCCTTGCTGATGAGCAGCTTCTGGGGCGTTTTGATGATCTATGGTTTCCGACATCGCATCCTTCGGCGTCGGAAAGGCGTACTATTGCAAATACATTGGGCGATCATGCTCATCGTTATCGCACTGGGCGGACTGATGGCCATCGCCACGCTGCCGTCGGTGAGCATCGACTCAACCTTCCAGCACGTGCTTTCTGTCAACCCCTATTCCGGGCTCATCTTCACCGGCTCCGACATCGTCACCGCCTTGCTGGCCCTGTTTTCGTTGGCGTTGACGTCCATGGGCCTGAGCCGCAGCCTGCAGAGCGGCGTCGAAGTCATCTCAACCATGACAGGCGATGTGTTCTTCCCTTCGATCTTCAATTACCGGCTGCATAAAACCCTCTCGCCGCCGCTGCTGATCAGCGCCATTCTAGCCATCCTCTTCGGGCTGTTCGCCGACGCCATGGTCATCGTGGGCGCTGCCGCATCCTTTTTGCTTTGGATGACGATTTTGGTGCACGTCCCGGATGTGTTCTCACCCAGACCCCGGCTGCCTCGCGATGGCGTCTTCCGATTGCCATATCATCCCCTGTTTCCGGGATTGACCGTAGTGGCGGCCACGGTGGCCGTGTTCAACCTTACCTGGGACAATATGCAGGAAGCGTTCATCTGGCTGGTCATTGGCCTGCTCGCACTGGGCGCTTACTCCTATCGCCGGGCGCTCAGGGCCCGTGGCAAACACCAGACTTATGACGAAACGGCGCTGGCGGAGGAGCGATCTGCGGCGGAAACGGGGGCGGAAGCCAAGGAGGATGTGACGCCCTCCGTGTTGGTTTTTGTGCATGATCTGAAAAATTTGTCCCGGATTCTCGCCCTCGGAAGCAGGCTCGCAGTCCGGGCCCAGGCCCGACTGAGCGTGGTGCAGGTAATCGAAGTCTCTGAGCAACAACCTGTGCATGTGCAGCGAAAAATGGGGCGGGAGATGTGGGAGAATCTCGCACTGTTGGCGCGTAACTGGGAGGTGGAGCAGGAAGATGCGACGTTGGAATCCAGAATCAAACCAATTGTGCGCCTGACCCCTGGGGTGATCGAGGGGATCATCAACGCCGCACAGGAGGAGCACGCCCGTTTTTTGCTGATTCCTCCCGATTTCATGGCCGATGAGCCTGCTCTCAACATGGAGCAATATGACAAAGTGCTGCGATTGGCCCCGGGCAACATCCTCTTCTTCAATCAGCTTCCAGAATCCGATGAATTGAAGCGCGTAACAGTGCTGGTCGGTGATGGCGGCCACGCACTGGCCTCTTTGACCCTCGCCGACGCCCTGACCGCACCCGATGGCGTCATCGAGGTGATCCATTACGTGCAGCATGGCGCATCCTTAGCGGAGGAGGTGGCGGCGCGAGAGAAGGTGCAGCGCCTCATTTACCAATCCGACACCGACGACCATCGCGTGCAGTTGCGCATCTTGCGCATGGCCACCCTCGAAGACGCGGTGAACGAGTTGATCAGCGATACGGATATGCTGGTGTTGGGCGCAGCGCGCAATTTTATGACCCGGCGGTCATTTTTCGGCGGCGTCAACGCTCGCATCTTCCAGAGTTTGAGCGTGACCACCGCGTTGGTGCGGGCCCAGGAGTATATCCGCTTCGCCTGGTTCTCGCGCCTGTGGGAGACTATCACCGCGCCTTTGCCCAAACTCACCCTGGCTGAACGCGCCGAAGTGGTCCGGGAAGTGACGTCCGGGGCCACGCCTTCGGTTGATTTCTTCGTGCTGATCATCCTCTCCAGCGGCATCGCCATGTATGGGCTGCTGCAAAACAGCGGGGCCGTCATCATTGGGGCCATGCTCGTGGCGCCGTTGATGAGCCCCATCGTCTCCATGGCCATGAGCATTGTGCGCGGCGACATCAAGCATTTGGGGCAAGGCGCACAATCCACTGCACAGGGTGTGTTGATGGCCATCTTCGTAGGCGCACTGCTAACTTTCTTCTCGCCCATCCGTCAGCCCACCAACGAGATCATGGCCCGCGTCAACCCCAACTTGCTGGATCTGGGCGTGGCGTTCCTCTCGGGCGCTGCTGGCGGTTACGCCATGAGCCGAAAGAGCATCGCCGCGGCCTTGCCCGGCGTGGCCATCGCCGCGGCCCTGGTGCCGCCTCTGGCAGTGGCGGGCTATGGCCTGGCCACGGCTGATCTGAATATCGCTTTTGGCGCATTGCTGCTTTTTACCACCAACCTCATCGCCATCGTCCTGGCCGCCGCACTAGTCTTCCTGGCGCTGGATTTCCTTTCTCCCGAAAAGCAAAGTTGGGGCGAAGTCGTGCGCGGCCTGAAGATCACACTGGTTTTTCTTGCCTTCATCGTCATCATCCTCGGGGCTGTCACCTATCGCTCGGTGTTGGAGCAACATCAGCTTGACGCTATTCATCAGGTGGTGACCAAGAGACTTTATCAGAAAAGCTTCGAACCCCTGGATGTGAAGATCACCCACATTCGGGATGGCTACAAACTCAGCGGCATCGTCCTTAGTTATGATCGCCCCTTGAATTCCAATGAATTGGCGCAACTGGGCCAGGATTTGCAAAATGCAGTGGGCGCGCCCGTGGTCATGGACATTGTCTTCGTTCCCGCGGATAAAGAGCTTTTCACCTTCGATAACGTGGTGGCCACAACAAAAATCGAGGAAGCTATCCGGGACGCCATCGAAGATTTGCCGGTGGAGCTAGTCTCCATTCATGCCGAACCAGTGAGCGAAGGCTACGTTGTGACGCTGGCCGTCATCGAATTCCAGCCGGGCGCGTTGTCACAGCAAATGGTTGCTTCATTGGAAGATCAACTGAGTCAGAAGTTCGACGCGCCAATCGCCATCACCCTTTACAAAATCCCCGCCGAAAAATTCGAGATGGCGCCCACGTCCGCGACCCCGTTCCCATGAATCCAATGCCTGGAGCCACGTCCATGCCCGAGATCGCCGTCACGCCCGCGGACACGGACGCGCCTGGCGCGTCCGTCCCTCAAGGCCCTACGCCCAACGCCACCGCCACAATGACTCCCACGCCGTGAGCTCAACAGTTTGATGTGACATAAAACCCGCTGTCCGGCCAGAGCGTCGGGTAGCGGGCTTTGTTTTTGGGGGCCTGAATAAGTTGAGAGAAGCGTCCCTCTCGGATGTGTCATTCTGTGCGAAGCGAAGAATCTCTCCTTTGCCGACATTGAGCTTCTTCACTCGCTGCGCTCCCTCAGAATGACGCAATCGGACGCCTAGCCTCTTTACCGAGAAAGGGCGCGCCCTTTGTTTTTGATGATGGGATGGCGTTTATTCCATCAGCGCTTCCAGGGGTTTCCACGGCAGGCCGAAGGCTCCGGCCACCGCCGGATAGGTGATGTGGCCCTTGAATGTGTTGACGCCTTTCGCCAGCGCCGGATCTTGCCCAATAGCGTCGACCACGCCGTGATTGGCCAGTTTCACCATGTAGGGCAGCGTGGCGTTGTTCAAACCGTAGGTGCTGGTGCGAGGCACTGCGCCAGGCATATTCGAGACGCAGTAATGCACCACGCCATCCACCAGGAATGTCGGATTCGAGTGCGTGGTGGGATGAGTCGTCTCGATGCAACCACCCTGATCCACGGCCACATCCACCACAACGCTGCCCGGTTTCATCGCACCGATCATAGCCCGGGTGACCAGCTTAGGCGCCCGCGCTCCCTTCACCAACACAGCTCCGATGAGCAAATCGGCCCGTTTCACCGCTTCAGCGATGTTCATAGGATTGGATGCCATGGTCGCCAGGCGGCCGCCCAGCACTTCATCCAGATAACGCAGACGATCCAGATTGATATCGATGATCGCCACATTGGCGCCCATGCCCAGCGCGATCTTGGCGGCGTTCGTCCCCACGGTGCCCCCGCCGATGATAGCGACATCGGCCGGGCGCACGCCCGGAATGCCCGACAGCAGCTTGCCGCGACCGCCGTTCATCCGTTCGAGATAATAAGCTCCGATCTGGACGGACATGCGGCCCGCCACCTCGCTCATGGGTTGCAGCAGGGGCAAATGACCATTTTCTAGCTCCACGGTCTCGTAAGCGATGCCGGTGACGCCACTTTCCATCATAGCTCGGGTCAGCCTCTCATCGGCCGCCAGGTGCAGATAGGTGAAGAGAGTCAGGTCCGGGCGTAAAAAGCTGTATTCACTGGGCTGTGGCTCCTTGACCTTGACCACCATCTCGGCCCCCCATGCGGCGGCCGCATCGGTCACGATTTTTGCTCCGGCCTTTTCGAAATCTTCGTCCGCGAATCCGCTGCCTTCCCCGGCTCCGTGCTGCACCCACACTTCGTGGCCTTCGTGTACGAGTTGCTTGACGCCGCCCGGCATCATGGCAACGCGATACTCATTGTCTTTGATTTCTTTGGGAACGCCAATGATCATCGTTGATCCTCCAATTTCGGGTGAAAAAAGTTTAGGCAGCCGTCCGACTGTGGTGCGGCTGCAAAGCGGGCGCTTCTGCCGTAGCGTCGGTGTGTGCGATGCTATCGTGAGGCGTTGCTACAAGTTTAATGAAATGAAAATGATAGTGCAAATCAGGGCATAAAAATTGCGCCCCCGGCCGAATTTGCCGAGGGCCAAACGCGGGCATCAGCCCCGCATAGATTTTCTGCAACATAAAAATTGCGCCCCCGGCCGAATTTGCCGAGGGCGCAATCGCTTGACGACGGTTATTATGTTGTCTCTTCGAACTCGATGGAAACCGGTCCCACCTCTTTTGTGACGGCGTGAAGAATAACCTGATGGCTTCCTGGTTCGAGGATCTCGCCAGGAATCGAAATGGTCATCTTCTTGCCCATGCGCAGGAGAAAAGGCGCTTGTTCATGGATTGCGCTGGCGGCGCGCGCCTTGCTGGCGCTCACCATGATCTGATCTGGGGCGAACAATTCTCCATCGATCTCGATGGGACCGAGGGACACGATGGTTGTAGGCGCTATTCTATTTGTTAGCCGGAATTGAATACCGTCATTGCCATTCTGAAGGCTGTTTTTGACATAGAAACGCCGTAACAACGCTGCAGGAATCGCCAAAACGACACCTCCTTTATACGATTGTGATACTTCTGGATGTATTCAGAAGCCGCCTGCGCCTTTGCAGGTTGATAAAAGCATAGCATCGGTCGCTGGTTTGTACAATTACGCGGCGCGTCATTGGAAGCTGATGCATATTCCTTGCACTCACTCAACCCACATCAGCCGCCTCTTGCTTCCATCGCTCTTTTTAGATGGACAAACGGCCTATTTGGTCCTACAATAGGTAAGTACTAACGTAGCAAAGCCAAAAACGACGAAGACACGACGACACGAAAGCGCGAAGGGTGAGAAATATGGATGGATGATGTAGATTTTCGATTTGACGAAGCCAAAGTTCATAACAGCTTCTGGCCTTTAATCATTGGCTCCACCGCAAGAAAGGTCATTTCAACACGGAGACACGGAGACACGGAGGACACGGAGAAAATGGTGGTAGTTCACAGAGAAATTCCTCTCCAAATCTCACCCTTTTCTTCCTCCATGCGCTCTGCGCCTTCGTGTTGAAGGTTTTTTCAGTACGGCCATCATTGATCATTATTCTTTTGAGCTTTACTGGAGGCTTTATGACCGCACCTTCCGTTATCGTCACTGGCGCGTCGCGCGGTCTTGGGCGCGCTGCCGCGTTGCTGCTGGCCCGTCTGGGCGCCAGCGTCACCCTCAACGCCCGCTCTGAATCCGCACTGAACCAGGTGCGGCGCGAGATCGAGACCGTGGGAGGTCGAGTCCAGTACCTGGCAGGCGATATCAGCAAGCCCGATGTAGACGAACGTCTGGTCGCGACCGCGGTGCTGAATTTCGGCGGCGTGGACGCGGTCATCAACAACGCCGCCATGCTTCAGCCGCTGGCCCGCATCGCTGAGAGCGATCCCGAAAGCTGGCGACGCAATTTCGACGTCAATGTCATGGGGCCTTTCTTGCTGGTGCAGGCCGCATTGCCGCATCTGCGCCGCGCGTCCCATGGCAGGGTGATCAACGTCTCTAGCGGCGCGGCTGTGCGCGCCACACCCGGGTGGTCGGCCTACTGCGTGAGCAAAGCCGCTATCAACATGTTCACTGCGGTGTTGGCCCTGGAGGAGCCGGATATCACTGCGCTGGCTGTGCGTCCGGGCGTGGTGGACACCGCGATGCAGGCCGAGTTGCGCGAACGCGGGCGGGATGCCATGCCGCCAGAGCAATACCAGCGCTTCGTCGAATTTCACCGGCGCGGTGAGCTGTTGCCGCCCGAAGTGCCGGGCCAGGCATTGGCCGTTCTGGCATTACGCGCTCCCCGGGCGTGGAGCGGGCGATTCATCCAATGGGATGCGCCCGAAGTGCAGACGCTGGTCGCACAAGACTTCGCGTCCGGTGACTGACCGCGTCCGGGCGTTTTCTCATCTCCCTCCTTTCGATTCGGGGAACGAAACTCTGGCAGCCAGGACGTCATGTCTTCCGACGTTTGACGATTGACCTTTGACGCTCGTTTCAAGCCCGTCCGACTCTGGCTTTGCCCACCTTCAGCAACCAGCGATTATCCTGTTTACGGAACTGGAGATTCGTTGAGGGCTTCGGGCGTTTCCACGTCGTCAGGGCTTTCGGGCGCCTCGCCGTTGTCGTCCAGGCCCGGGGGCGGCGGCTGAATCACTTCCTCGCACAGAGCCACATCCCACACATCCTGCACCGTGCGCGCAAAATGGAAGGTCAGTTGCTCGCGCACTTCGTCGGGCACATCTTCCAGATCGGGCTCATTGTGCTCGGGCAGGATGACGTCGGTCAGGCCCAGCCGGTGCGCGGCCAGCACCTTCTCGCGCACGCCTCCGATGCGGGTGACCTTGCCCCGCAAGGTGATCTCGCCCGTCATGGCGAAGCCTTCGCGCACGCAGCGTCCTGTCACCAACGAGAGCAGGGCCGTGGCGATGGCGATGCCCGCGGAAGGGCCATCCTTGGGCTGCGCGCCCGCGGGCACATGCACATGGATGTCGTGCTGATAAAACCACTGGCCGGGGATATCGTAGCGATCCGCGGCGCTGCGCACGTAGCTGAGCGCAGTCATGGCCGATTCTTTCATCACATTGCCCAACTGCCCGGTGAGGGTGAGACGCCCCTTGCCCGGCATGGCCGTGGCCTCGATGTAGAGCACCTGCCCGCCGAAGGGCGTCCAAGCCAACCCCGTGGCCACGCCCGGCGCCTTGATCCACTCGTGCGCCTCATCGAAGAACTTGGGCCGACCCAGCCAGTCGGCCAGATTCTCCTCGGTGATGTGAACGGGCTCATCTTCGCCCGCGGCCACCTTCGTTGCCACTTTACGGGCGATGGCCCCGATGCGGCGCTCCAGGGTGCGCACGCCCGCCTCCCGGGTGTATTCGCGGATGATCTTGCAGATGGCCTCGTCGTCGAAGCTGATCTCCTCGGGCCGCAGGCTGTTTTCCCGGA
>JALXAF010000416.1 GCA_026992375.1 Anaerolineae bacterium | reverse complement strand
TCAAGGCCGAGGTGTATGTGCTGAAGAAGGAAGAGGGCGGTCGCCATACGCCGTTCTTCGAAGGCTACCGGCCGCAGTTCTACATCCGGACGATGGATATCACCGGTTCGGTGCATCTGCCCGAGGGTGTCGAGATGGTGATGCCTGGCGACAACGTGAACATGGAAGTGGAGCTGATTTCGCCTGTGGCGCTGGAAGTGGGTTCTCGCTTCGCGATTCGCGAGGGCGGGCGCACCGTGGGCGCTGGCGTCATCACCGAGATCATCGAATAAGACGTCTTCTCATTCAACTGAAAGTAAACTGCCGGGGAGCAAGGAGTAGGATGCTTGCTCCCCGTTCAGACTTTATCCTTAAAACGAGGTAAGTCACACTGTGGCTAAAAAAGGAAATCGCGTGTTGGTCACTCTGGCCTGCACCGAGTGCAAAGAGCGCAACTATCTCACAAGCAAAAATCGGCGCAACCAGACCGGGCGCCTGGAAATGAAGAAGTATTGCCCGCGTTGCCGTCGCCATACCTTGCATCGCGAGACAAAATAAGGTATTCTATAAAATCGGGCTGTCAATTTGGTTTGTCGGCCTGATCCGTTGAAGGCGAGTAGCTCAACTTGGCAGAGCGGCGGTCTCCAAAACCGCAGGTTGCGGGTTCAAGTCCTGCCTCGCCTGCTCTTGATGGCTAAGACACCGCTTGGGAAACCGGGCGGTGTCTTACACCGTCAGGGCGTCTTTCCTCAGCCTTTCTTTCAAGGAGCCAGGTATTCATGGCCAAGTCGAAAAACGAGGCTTCCGCCAAAAGCGTCAACCCGGTCGTCAAATATCTGCGCGAAACCCGTGCGGAAATCTCCAAAGTCACCTGGCCGACCCGTGATGAGTGGATTCGGCTCAGCGGCATTGTGTTGGCCGTTACGGTGGCTATGGCGTTGATTTTGGGGATTACCGATGCAGTGAGCGCTCAGATTATGAACTTTATTCTGTATCGTTAATTTCCGCGCCTCCTTCACTCCAACACCTAAAGCTCGTGACTGATCAATCCCGGCGAAATCAAGAGTCCGAAAACGAATTTGATATGATGGACGCCTTCGATGTGGATGACGTTCTGCAGGATGATGCGGCCGATGCGTCCGGCGAAGAGGAAAAAGACGGGCGTGAGTGGTACGTCGTTCATTGCTACTCGGGAATGGAGACGCGCGTCAAGCGCAATCTGGAGCACCGGATTGAGACGATGGCCATGGGAGATCGCATTTTTGCGGTTGTCGTGCCCACCGAAGAGCAGATCGAACTCAAGGATGGCGAGCGCCGCGTGGTCGAGCGCCGCGTTTTTCCGGGTTACATCCTGGTGCAGATGATTTTGGATGACGATAGCTGGTCGGTGGTGCGCAATACGCCCGGGGTCACCGGGTTCGTCGGCATTGGCAATCGTCCCACTCCGCTCAGCGCCTCTGAGGTTGACCACATTATGAGCCGCATCGAGGCGGGGCAACCCCGGGTGCAGGTGGATTTCAAACCGGGCGACAAGGTTCGCATCACCGAAGGCGCATTCGCCGATTTCCACGGCACAGTCGAGGAGATCGATATCGAGCGCGGCAAGGTGCGCATTCTTGTTTCCATTTTCGGCCGCGAAACGCCCGTCGAGGTGGATTTCCTGCAAGTCGAAAAGTCGTAACTTATGCCTGCTTTTTGTCATCTGACAATGGCGGCATTGACCAGATAAATTTTTAGAAAATTCGGAGCACTCATGGCTAAGAAAGTCAAAGCAGTTATCACCCTGCAATTGCCTGCAGGCAAAGCCACGCCCGCCCCGCCAGTCGGCCCGGCTCTGGGGCAGCATGGCATCAACATCGTGGGCTTCTGCAAAGAGTACAACGCCCGCACCAGCACGATGATCGGCAACATCGTGCCCGCACAGATCACCGTTTATTCCGACGGCTCCTTCACCTTCATCACCAAGACGCCTCCCGCGTCGGATCTGCTGAAAAAGGCCGCGGGCGTGCCCAAGGGCGCAGGCAATCCCCTGCGCGATCGCGTGGGAACCGTCACCAGGGCTCAGGTCAAGGAAATCGCCGAGACCAAGATGAAGGATCTGAACGCGGTGGATATCGAAGGCGCAATGCGCCAGATCGAAGGCACGGCCCGCAGCATGGGCATCGACGTGGTGGCGTAAATCCGCGTCCCCTGTTTCTGATTGCTGAAAGTAGCTGCTAATGTAGCCCTGTTCACTCAACACGGATACGAGAAAACACGGATAAAGTCTTTTTGAATGACTTTGCGCCTTCGTCTCCTTCGTGTCTTCGTGGCAAAAGAGGTCGATTGGGGGGGCAACTACTCTGGCAGTTACTGCTAAAAACTGATCATTCAAAAGTGGCAGGGCGCTGAAAAATGCGCCCGCGATGACCACGGAGGTTCAAAATGCCAAAACACGGTAAGAATTACAAAATTGTTGCGTCCCAACTTGAGGACAAACTCTACGCGCCCGAAGAGGCCCTGAGCTTCTTTAAAGAACATCCCACCGCCAAGTTCGATGAGACTATGGAACTGCATCTGCGTCTGGGCGTGGATCCCCGTCATGCTGATCAGATGGTGCGCGGCGTGGTGGTGCTGCCCCGAGGCACGGGCAAGCAGACCCGCATCCTGGTTTTCGCGGATGGCGAGGCCGCTCAGATCGCCGAAGAGGCGGGCGCTGATTATGTGGGACTGGATGAGCTGGTTCAGAAAATCCAGGGCGGCTGGCTCGATTTCGATATGGCCATCGCCATTCCTCAGGTGATGAGCAAAGTTGGTCGTTTGGGCCGCGTGCTGGGCCCCCGCGGCCTCATGCCCAGCCCCAAGGCCGGCACCATTGTGCAGCCCGGCGACCTGAAGCGCGTCATCGATGAAGCCCGCAAAGGCCGCGTCAGCTACCGCGTGGATCGCACCGGCAATCTGCACATTCCCTTTGGCAAGCGCAGCTTCGAGGTGGACGCGCTGATGGAGAACCTGGCTGCGGTGGTCGATTCTGTCATCCGCAACAAGCCCGCATCCGCCAAGGGCGCTTATATCCGCAAAGCCGTCATCGCCCCCACCATGGGCCCGGGCGCAAAGATCGACATTCCCGCCCTGACCGCCTTGCGCACCATCGTCGCATAAGTGACGATCTCTTCTCTACAACAAAATAGCCTTCCGTCGAAGACAGCAGGCGTCTCTTCCGAGACTTAATCTCCTGCCGAGGCGAAGCCCAACCGGTCTGAATTTTTTTCTGACTGAATTTGCGCCTTCGCGTCGGCCCGATGCGAAGGCTTTTTTGTGATAAAAAGTAACTACTAACGTAGCAAGGTCAAAAACCACGAAGACACGACGACACGAAGGCACGAAGGAGAAAATATAAGACTTTCTTCGTATCTTCGTCCCTTCGAGCCTTCGTGGCAAGGTATTTTCGAGGTCGAATCAGGCTACCTTAGCAGTTGTGATAAAAATCTTCAGGCAAAGGAGGTGATATCACTTGCCAATCACAAGAGCACGTAAACAGGAACTGATCGATTCCTACAAGGAAATGATCAACGAGAGTCACGCCGTCGTGCTGGGCCAGTATCTTGGCATTAGCGTGCAGGAAATGGAAAGCCTGCGTCGCGGTTTGCGAGAATCTGGCGCACGGATTGTCGTGGCCAAGAAGACTTTGATGAAACGGGCCCTCAACGAACTCGAT
>JALXAF010000415.1 GCA_026992375.1 Anaerolineae bacterium | reverse complement strand
TTTGCAACGCGACCTCGTCCGGCAGCCCTTCCACCTGGGCCAGATACACCTTGGGCAGTTTCCAGCGAGGATGCGTGACCCGATGCAGCACCTCGCCGTCATCGCTGAGCAGCAACAACCCCTCGCTGTTCATATCCAGCCGACCGGCCGCGTACACGCCCGGAACATCGATGTAGTCGGCTAACGTTAGCCGACCCTCGCCATCGGTGAATTGCGTGAGCACGCCGTAGGGCTTGTGAAAGAGCAAGTAACGGGACATAGCTACAATCCCAGTAGGATTTTTGCGATGGAAAAGTAGATGAGCAGGCCGGTGGCATCCACCATCGTGCTCATCAGCGGGCCCGAGACCAACGCCGGATCGACGCCGAATTTGGCCGCCACCAGGGGCAGCAAAGAGCCCACGCCCGTGGCCCATAGCACCAACACCACAATCGAGACGGCCACCGTGGTCGCCAGCATGGGATTATCCACCCAGGTGATGGCCCGGATGAACGCGGGGACGGCCATGCCCAGCCCCAACAGGACGGCCACTCGGGCTTCATGCCACCACACGCGCAAGGCGTCCCGGGGCTCGACATTGCCGGTGGCTAGCTCGCGGATGATGGTGGCTGTCGTCTGCGAGCCAGCATTGCCGCCCGTGCCGATGAGCAAGGGCACGAACAAGGTCAGAGCCACCATGGCCTGAATCTCATCCTCGAAGAGTTTCATCACCGAGCCGGTGAGGGTGGCGGTGAGAAAAAGAATCAGCAGCCAGCCGATGCGCTTTTTGGTGATGATCACGGGCGAGGTGTCGAGATAGGGCCGTTCCAGAGGCTCGGCGCCGCCGTAGCGTTGCAGGTCTTCAGTGGCTTCCTCCTCCAGCACATCCACCAAGTCATCGAATGTGATGACGCCCAGCAAGATTTTGTTCTCATCCACCACGGGCAGGGCCAGCAGATCGTAGCGGGCCATGAGCCGGGCAACCTCTTCCTGATCCACGTCCGCGGTCACATAAATCACATCTTCATCCATAATGTCCTGGATGAGCGCGTCGGGCGGGGCTACAATGAGCTGCCGCAGATTGATCACGCCCACCAGCCGCCCGTAGCGATCCACCACGAACAGATAATAGATGGTCTCGGCCTCAGGCTGCCATTGACGGATAGCCTCGATAGCCTCGGCCGCGGTCATGCGGCGGCGCAGCGCCAGAAACTCAGAGGTCATCAGACCGCCCGCTGTCTCGTCCGGATGCAGCAATAGCGGTCGGATCTCCTCGGGGTCTTCTAGCTCCTCCAGCAACTTTCTGGCCCGCTCCGGACGCATGTCGCCCAGCAGGTCGGCCGCCTCGTCAGGCTCCATCTCATCCATGATGGGGATGAGTTTCTCGTCCGGGATTTCTCTGGCCAGCTCCAGAGCCTGCTCGTCATCCAGCTCCTCGAAAATGTCGGCGGAATCTTCAGGAGACAGGGCGCTCAGCAGCAGGCGTTGCTCATCCTCATCCAAATCAGAAAAAATCTCCGCCTGATCCGCGGGACGCAACTCGCCCATGATTTCGGCCGCGCGTTTGAGGTCATTTTGCCCCAGGGCGATTCGTATCTCTTCCAGGATTTTGTCCAGATCGATAATGTGCTCTACGGGTGTGTTGGGCATACAGCAAGCGCCTCCTCCGCGGGATGAACGGAAATCGGTCATCTTCTAGTTTACACCAACCGCCATGATTTCGACCATCTATGCTATGATAGTTGCATCAAACCGCACCCTCACAAATTCTGGCGCGACCATGAATCGTACAACCATCTCCTCTCGTTCCATTCGCCTCGTCCTCATCGGCTTCGGCTCTGTGCATCGAGCTCTGGCACAATTGTTGATAAAAAAACGCGAAGTCTTGGCCCGAAAATACAATCTCGATTTCGAAATCGTCGGCGTAGCCGACAGCGGCGGCGCCATCATGCAAAACGGGGGGCTGGATATGACCGCGCTGCTGGCGCACAAGCGGGCTGGCCGCAGCGTGGCCGTCTTCGCCAAAGGCGAGCCCTTGCCCGATGCGCTCATCCTGGCCCAAACGGGCGATTATGATCTACTGCTGGAAGCCTCGCCCGTCAACCTCAGCGATGGCGAGCCAGCATTGAGCTGCGTGCGAGCGGCCCTGGACAGGGGCAAAGCCGCGGTGCTGGCCAACAAAGCGCCTCTGGCGTTGGATTTTGTGGGGCTGCACGGGTTGGCGCAGGAACGCGGGGCGGGCCTGGCCTTCAGCGCCACGGTCTGCGGCGGCCTGCCCGTCATCAACGTGGGCCAGCGAGACCTCATCGCGGCGGATGTTCATCACATCGAGGGCGTCTTCAACGCCACCAGCAACTATATCCTCAGCCGTATGGCCCTGGGCGAAAGCTATGACGACGCCCTGGCCGAGGCCCAGCGCCGCGGGTTGGCCGAGGCCGACCCCAGCCTGGACGTAGATGGCTGGGACGCAGCCAACAAGCTGGTGATCATCGCCAACGCCATCCTCGACTTACCCGCCCGGCTGGAAGACGTTGCTGTCGAGGGCATACGCCGACTTTCGAGCGAGCAGATGCGGGCGGCGCGAGCATCAGGCCAGATGTATCGGATAATCGCCTCGGCCAGACGCGAAGCAACCGGCTGGCGTCTGGAGGTGGGGCCGCAGCTTTTGCTGCAGAGCAGCTTTCTGGGCGGCGTCGATGGCTGGGAAATGGGCATCGTCTTCCACACCGACATCTTCGAGGACGTTTACTTGAAGATCGTCGAACGCGGGCCTGTAGGCACTGCAGCCGCCATGCTGCGCGACGCTGTCAATCTTGCTTCCGGCATCAAACCACCCGGTTAGCGAGCATCCAAAAAACAATTTTTCTCCGAAGTTGTAACTACTAAGGTCTCATCACCATTTTTTTGCCACGAAGAGGCGAAGAAAATGAAGGCGCGAAGTATTTTTCCTTAATTTTTCCCTTCGTGTCTTCGAAAAAACTTCGAACCTTCGTGGCTTTTTGGGGCATAAAGTCGAGTATGTTAGCAGTTACCCAAAGTTACACAAGCACGCCATTTTGATGTAAGATTACCGCATCAGCGTGCAAGTTCATTCATTTTTTCTCAGTCGGTGCGACATGAAACACGTCACAAACCAGATAGCTCGTCCGGTGCAACCAAAAATCGTCGATAGAATTGGGTATCGGTTCCAGCGATTTGCGCACATCGAAGGAATCAGCGGCATTTTATTGGTGGCGGCCACCCTCCTCGCTCTGATCTGGGCCAACTCTCCCTGGTCGCACATCTACTACAATATCCTCAACATCCATTTCGTCATTGGCATGGGCGACAAGGTGACCATCGACGAATCGCTGGTGCTGTGGATCAACGATGCGCTGATGGCCATCTTTTTCTTCGTAGTTGGTCTTGAGTTAAAGCGCGAGGTGGTCATTGGCGAGCTTTCGTCTTTTCGCAAGGCGATTCTGCCAGCGCTGGCGGCAGTGGGCGGCATGGTCATCCCTGTTTTGCTCTTCCTCGGGTTCAATCATGGCAATCCCACCGCCATGGAAGGATGGGCCATCCCCATGGCGACGGACATCGCCTTCGCCATCGGCGTGCTGGCCCTGGTTGGAAAACGAGCGCCGCTCAGGCTGGCTATCTTTCTGACGGCTCTGGCTATCGTGGATGACATCGGTGCAATTCTGGTGATTGCGATTTTCTACACCGCCCAGATCAATCTCACCA
>JALXAF010000414.1 GCA_026992375.1 Anaerolineae bacterium | reverse complement strand
ACCTTCCTATCAGCAGCATCAGCCAGGGCATTCCCGCTGACAATAATTTCCACCTATTAGCCGTCGACGTTACGGGATCTCAATTCACCATTTTTTTCGACGGCGTGGAAATCGGCTCCTCGCCTCTGGCCGTTCCCGTCACATCGGCGTACGTAGGCGTCTACACCAACATGGCTAGCTACGCCTTTCGCACCATGACCGTGAAGGTCACAGCCCGAACCGGATCAACGCCCACCCAAATCGGGACCGGCACGCCTATCACCGGGACCCTTACCCTGACCCCCACATCGAACCCGACGGAGACGGTGGCGGCCACGGCGACGCCCACCGAGACGCCGACCTTTACACCCACAGCCACCGATACGCCCACCATCACCCCGACGCCCACGGCCACAGCCACCCGGGACGAGCGAGGGCTTTCGCCGCGCGCTAACCCCTACATCATCGGCTTCCTGTCGACGATTACTGTGACGCCAGGTCCAACGCCCACGGCAACACCGGCCGGAACGCCGGCGCCCCCAGAGGCGCTCTCCCACTGGAAGCCCAACCGCAGTCCGGACTGGCGTTTTGTCGATGATGGGTATGAAGTGTTCACGACCACCTTTCCGGATGCTTCCAGTCTCTATGAGTTGCGCGTTTTTGGTGATTATGTATACGAAGTCACATTCCGTTATATGGAAGGCTCGAACGGCGGCGGGATAATCTTCAACGCGCCTGAAAACGACCTCATCGGTGGGTTCATCGTCGCCTTCCGCGACAGCGATGGCCGCAATGGCAAAACCACTCTGGAATGGGGATATTTTGAAGAGATCCCGGGCGATGCGTTAAACCTCAAATTCAACCTCCGTGGCCGAAAGACAGGGCTAAATTCTGTGGACGATGGCGGGTTGCGTACGCTCAAAGTCAGCGTCACCGGGCAGACGTACACCATCTGGCTCAACGGCGTCCAGATCGCACAGCCTGAACAGTTTTCGGGCGTGGTCCGCGCTGTGGATTCCTACGTGGGCGTATACGCCAATAAAACCTGGGTTCGCTTCACGAAAGCCCAGATCACGGTGAGTAACTACACAGGCGTGTCCCCTACGCCCGTCAACTCCCCTACGCCTACATGGACCGCCACCCCCACCCTGACGCCCACCGCCACGCCCGCTCCAGACGGCAATAGCATCTCTGGCTACGTTTTCGAGAACAAAAACAACGATCGCACCAAAGATTCCGACGAACCGGGCCTCCCCGGCGCATTGGTCAGCCTGTATCTGTCTGGCAATCTCGCCGAGCCTCTGGCCCAAACGGTCAGCGCCAACGATGGCTCTTACGCATTCACCCACGTCTCGCCCGAAACCTACATCGTCATCGTCTCACCGCCCGCCGGATGGGAGACGCTGATCTCCAGCCTATATGTCGTTCTTCGAGATGGGCAATCCGTGACGCATCAAGACTTCCCGGCCAGGCGCGTGGTCACCCCTACCCCCACGCCTACGCCCACGCCCAGTGGTGGGCATATCTACGGTGTCGTCTTCGAAGACGACAACGCCAATGGCGTCATCGACTCTGGCGAACCCGGCGTGGCCGATGCAGCCCTGAGATTGGAGGACGCGCTGGGGCAGGTGGCGTCGGAAACCCGCACCGACGCCAACGGCAACTATCAATTCATCAACCTGCCCGCCCAAACCTACCATCTGATCATCACCATCCCCGACGGCTGGCGCGCCACCACGCCCGTGGATGTCATTCTGAACCCGGGCGTTGACGAAATCGAACACAACTTCGGCTTGGCCCCGCCGCCGCCCACCGGCCGACTCAACGCCTTCGTATGGAACGACCTCGATAAAGATGGCCGAAAAGACGCCAACGAACCGCCGTTGGCGGGAGCAACCGTGATCATCCTCGACGCATCGGGACAAACTGAACTCCTCCGCAAACTCACCGGCGGCGACGGCTACGCCCGTTTCGATCTCGAAGCGCCTGGCAACTACCTCATCCGCGAACAGCCAGCCGTGGGGATGGCGGCCAGCACGCCTCGCGAATACACCGTCATCATCGATACCGATACGACGGTCGAAATCGCATTCGGCAACTACGAAACATTTCGAAAACTCTATCTGCCACTGCTGACCCGCTCTGCGCAGTGACCTCCCACATTCTCTCGCCTGTTCAGGGCAAAGCGTCTCGACCATCCTCGATGACGCTTTGCCCATTGTTTTTTTGTATCACCGTTGATCGGGCGGGTATAATGATTAGTCTTTGTAACCGCAACTATACAGGCCGCGGCGAGAAAGCGCCTGGCGAAGCAACGTCGGCCTTTTATGCCAATCTGCGTCATGCGTAAAACGTCCGCGTTCGTCTTTTCTTCTTCCCAAAACATCATCCTCGATCTCGATCGTCTCTATGAAAATGAGCGTCCCCAAATCTCCCGCCATCGTCATCCACAATCATTTCGCCATCCGCCTCGTTATCCTCACGAGTGCGGCCCTCGTGTTGCTGCTCGGCGCTTTCCTCACCTTTATTGTCAGGCCCGCGATCGCGTCTTCATCCCCCAAAGACGATCTCGTCGAGGTGCTTTCTTATGAAGAAACCCGGTGTTTTTATCTGACCTGGAAAGACGAAGAAGTCGATCCCGTCCACAACAGCTACAAAACCGCCGACATCGCCATCACCATTCCCTACACCGGCGTCATCGAAGAGGCGACCCTTTTCTTGCGGGCGGGCAACGTGCGCGATGGCGTTCGTCATCCCATCATCATCAATGGCGTGGACACGGGCTACGCACCCTCGGCCAACAACTATCCCACATGCGATTCGCCCCGCCCGCCCATCGAGGAATACCCCCTGGACCTGGCCACCGTTCCCATCCATCCTGGCGTCAACATCGTGCGTCTTTCTGCCGAGGGAACCACTGATGTGTGGGGCGCCGACTACATCGCCATTCGCGTGCGCGGCCACGACGTCAAAGGCGGGCGTTTCGAGAGCATCGTTTTTCCCGGCGAAAACGGCCAGGACGTCAACGCCGAGCTGCTGCTGCCCTACGACTGGAGTCCCAACAGCCCGCTGCTGGTGCTCTTCCACGGCTGGCGCGGCGCGCCCATCGATCCTTACTTCACCGATTACACCCCCGCCGCACTGGAGCAGGGCTGGATCGTGGCCTCGCCCCAGCAGCGCGGCAAGAACGCGCTGGGCCCGGGCGGACAACCCCTGGCCTCATTGCGCAGCCAGCACGACGCCATCAAACTGGTCGACTACATGAAAACCCACTACCAGGTCGATCCCGAGCGGATTTATGTGGGCGGTTTCAGCATGGGCGGCATGATGGCGGGGGAGATGGCCGTCAAATATCCCGATGTGTTCGCCGCCGCAGTCACCCACATGGCCATCACCGACCTGCGAGACTGGTACTACGAAGTCAGCCCCTACCGCCAGTCGCAGATCATCACCGAAACCGGCGGCACGCCCTCCGAAATCCCCTTCGAATACGACCGGCGCAGCCCCAAAGAGATGGCCTCGAACCTGAAGAACACGCCCATTGCAGTGGTGCATGGCATCTCCGATACCGTGGTGCCCCCGCATCACGCCCAGGATTTCTACGACGCCATCGAATCCTACGATCCTGTCCGGGCCGAATTGCGTTGGTACGAAGGCGGGCACCTCCCCTCGCAAACCCCGCCGGTGGGGGGCGTTTGGGCGGTGAATTTTATGAAGGATTACACGCTGAATCCCAACCCCGCCAGCCTGCGCATCCGCACCGACGAATCGAAATCCTACTATTGGCTGGATATCAACGCCCACAAAAGCACGTGGCGCACATTCACTCAGGTGGATGTAGACGTGGACGCAGCCAACGAGCGCATCCTCGCCACCGTGGATGACAGCAGCGCCGTGGACCTGGGTTTCGCGCTGGCCGATATGGGGCTCGACCATCGCGTGAGCTATGTCATCTCTCAGACGAACGACTCATTGGGCTCCAGCATTCAGGCTGTAACGCCTCTGGATGGCCGCCTGGCGGTCGATGTCCCCAAAGGTCACACTCAACTGGAGATCTTCCCCAATCGCGGCAACATGCCCGTGGAAATGATCCTGCAGCGGGGCAAGGATGGCTACAACGGCGTGCAGGATTCCTGGATCAACCAATGGTCTCCCGACGTCAATTACGGCGACAGCAGCCTCTTCAGCTTGCGCCGGAACAACGTGCAGCGTGGCCTGCTGCGCTTCGATCTCGATGGCCTCCTGCCCGATGACATCCGCATCACCTCCGCGGATCTGTATCTCTACGACGACGCCAACGGCCCCGACATGACCGTCGATCTCCTCCCTCTCACTCGCGATTGGAAGGAGGGCCAGGTCACATACAACCAGGCGGCCGCAGGCGAAGCCTGGACGCATCCCGGCGGCGATTTCGACTCGACGTCCGTGGCCAGCCTGACGCTCAACGGCGGCTCGCCCGGCTTTGTCGGCGTCAGCATCCTGGATAGCGTGCGGGCGTGGGCGGCGAATCCCGCCGACAACCACGGCTTGCTGTTGAACGTGGCCCAGGGTAGCGACAACAGGGCCCGCACCCTGCGCGCCTCCGAGCATTGGGATCAAAATCTGCGCCCCAAGCTCAAGATCATCTACCAGCCCATCCCCCCCACGCCTACGCCCACCACGGGCAGCGTCAGTGGTGTGGTCTACGAAGATTCCAACCGCAACCGCCAGTACGACGCGGGCGAGCCTTTGCTGGCGGGCGCATCGCTGACATTGCAGCAGAACGGCGTCACCCTGGCCCGGCAAACCACCGGCGTCGATGGCGCATATCACTTTACGCAACTGACCTCCGGCTCCTATCTGCTGATCGAATCGCCGCCCTCGGGCTATGGCCCCGCCCGCCCCACGGGCAATGTCATTTTCACCATCTCCAATGGCGAAGACAGGACCTTCGATTTCGGTCACGATCCGCGCCTCTATCTCCCCATCATTCACCGATAACATGGATTTAGTCGCCTGGTACGAAGCCTATTGGGCCGGAAAAGATGATACGGTCGATCAAAGCCGTCTGGATCTGATGCTGCCCTATGTGCAGCCGGGGCAGCGCGTCTTTCAACTGGATGGCGGGCCGGGCATGTTGGCGGAGCGCATGGTGAAAGAGCGCAAGGCCGACGTGGTGATGACCGATCTCACCCACGAGGCCACCCGCCGCGCGCGGGCCAAAGGATTGAACGCCAGCCAGCTTTACATCGCCGAGCAAGACATCCCCTGGCCCGACGCCAGCTTCGATGTGGTCGTCTCCGATTCCGCCATCGAGCACCACTTCGATCCCGCCCGCTCCTTCGACGAACTGGCCCGCATTCTCAAGCCGGGCGGCGTATTCATCCTCTGCCTGCCCAACATCGGCCATTGGCGGCATCGCTGGCTGTTGCTGCGGGGCAAATTCCCCTACATCCCCGCCAGCCCCACCGATTTCACCCATCTCCGCTTCTTCACCCTCAACGAGATACGGCAGTGGCTGGGAGATCGGGACATCCTCATCGAGCGCGTGGACGGCTCGCCCTCCACCTGGGTGCGGGGGCTGTACCCCGTCTGGATACGGCATCCCTGGGTTCGTCCCTGGTATGAAAAACTGGCGCATCGCTGGCCCACGATGCTGGCCCGAGACCTCATCGTCATCGGCAGGAAGAAAACCCCATGACATTTCGCAAGCAGGTCACCGCCAGCGCGGCCTGGGTGGGACTTTCCACCGCCATCGTCAAGGTGCTGGCCTTCATCACCATTACCCTGGTGCTGGCGAGGGTGCTGGAGCCCGACGACTTCGGGCTGGTGGGACTGGCCTGGCTGGCCATCAACGCCTTCGACTTCCTGCGCGATCTGGGCATCACTGCGGCCCTGGTGTATCGGCAACAGGATGACGACGGCGTAGCCGAGGACGTGGCGTACATCGCCCTGGCCATCGCCAGCGTCATCATCTACGCCATCGTCTTCACCGCTGCACCCTGGATCGAGCGCTTCTTCAGCGACGCCGACGGCCTCGCCGCCATCCTGCGGGTGCTGGCCCTGACCATGCTCATCAACGCCATCGGGCAAGTCCCCTACACCTTGATGGCGAAAAACCTCGATTTTCGCAACAAGGCCATCCCCGAGATCATCGCCGGCGCGGGCAACAGCATCGTCGCCATCACCATGGCCCTCACCGGCTTTGGCGTCTGGGCGCTGGTGGGCGGTTATCTCACCGATAGCATCCTGCGCAACAGCCTGGTGTGGTTTTTCACCGCGTGGCGGCCCCGCCTGCGCTTCGATCGGCGCATCTGGCGCGAGATGTTCGATTATGGCAAGCACGTCGTCAGCAGCCGCCTGCTGATCTTCGGCATCACCAACATCGATGACGCCATGATCGGGCGGGTGCTGGGCGCAGCTTCGCTGGGGTTCTACACTTTGGCCTATCGCCTCAGCAATCTCCCCGCCACCCACATCACCAAACTCATCAGCAACGTCATGTTCCCGGCTTTCAGCAAAATCCAGCGGGAACAAGACCGCGTGCGCAACATCTTCTTCCAGACCATCCACGCGGTGAGCCTGGTGGCCGCGCCTCTCTCGGTGGCGACCATCGTCCTGGGCCCGAACTTCGTGCACAACTACTACCTGGGGCGCTGGGATGACGCCATCATCGCCATGCAATGGCTGACCATCTACGGCTTCATGCGCTCCATCGCCGCGAACATGGGCCCGATCCTGCGGGCCATGGGCAAGCCCCAGTGGATCAGCGCCCTGGCCCTGTGGCGATTGATCACCATGGCCGCATTGCTCTATCCGGCCATCCTCTGGAAAGGCATCGTGGGCGTCAGCATCCTCAGCGCCGCGGTGGCCGTGGTCGATTTTGGCATCGCCGCCTGGATGACCAAACGCCTCATCGGCGGCAGCTATGTCACCTACGTCAGGGTTCTGGGCCCCGCCATGCTGGCGGCCCTCTTCAGCGCCGCCGCGGCGTGGCTGCTGCTGGACTACATCCCCGCCATTCATCGCCTCTTCCCCTTCCTCATCGCCAGCATCGTCATGGCCGCGCTTTATGCGGGCCTCATGTGGTGGGGCGACGACCTGTTCCGCCAGCTCGCCCTCGGCGTCATGCGTCGATTCGGCCCCACGCGCGGCCTGGCGGCCCGATTGTAAGCCATGCACGCCCTCTACATCTCCCGCGTCCGGCTCAACCCCTACGTCGATCTGCTGGCGCGCGGCGTGCATCGCGCCGACCCCGCCATCGCCACGCTGCAACGCCCCGCGCTCACCTGGCGGCGCATTTTGCTGGACCCCCGCTGGCGCATCCTCCACCTGCACTGGCTCGAAATCCAGTACGCATACGGGCCCACGCCCCATGAACGGGCGCAGAAAAACCTGGATGGCATCCTGAAGCAACTGGATTTTCTGCAAAGACATGGCCGCAAGATCGTGTACACCGTGCACAACATCAACCATCACGAAGGCCAGCACCCCGACCTGAACGACCAGGCCAACCAGTGGATATTCGCCCGCGCCGACGCCATCCATGTGCACAATCGGGCCGCAGCCCGACAGGTGCAGCAGCAATACGGTCGGGAGCAGAACGTCTTCGTCATCCCCCACGGCAACTACATCGGCGTTTATCCCAACGAAATCGGGCGAGAAGCCGCCCGCGCCCGCCTCGACATCCCGGCCGGACATTTCGTCTATCTTTGCCTGGGCCAGATGCGCCCCTACAAGGGCCTGGACGCGCTCATCACGGCTTTTTTGGAAAACGATCTGCCCGACGCCGCGCTGCTGCTGGCCGGGCAGATCACCGATGAGTCCTACGCCCGCCATCTCCGGCGACTCGCGGGCGAACACCCCAACATTCGCGTCATCCCCCACTATGTTCCGGGCCATGAAATACAGCTTTATTGCAACGCCTCGGATCTCTGCGTGCTGCCCTACCGCGACGCCACCACCTCGGGGGCGGCTTTGCTGGCCTTCTCCTTCGGCAAACCCATCATCGCACCGGCCATCGGGCCGTTCCCCGAACTGCTGGGCGACCAGGAGCGCGGGCTGCTCTTTCATCCCGGCCAGCGCGATCTGGCCGAAATCCTGCAAGAAGCCCGCAACGCGGATCTGGCGACCATGGGCGCCGCGGCCCGGGCCTTCGCCGAGGCCCGAGATTGGACGACCATCGGCGCTCAACACGCCCGCGTCTATCATCAGTTGCTGACCGCCTGACGCCGCCCTCCGACCATGCTTTCCGGCAAAAACATCGTCTGCTTTTCACCCGACCCCAGTTGGGATCATCTCTGGCGCAATCGCCACCAGATTATGACCCGGCTGGCCCGGCGCAACAAAGTGCTCTTCGTCGAGCCCACGCCCTACCTACGTCCGGTGCTGCAAACCATGCGGACGGAGGGATTGCGCACGCTGGGGCGCAGCACGTTCTACAATCCCCTGCCCAACCTGTGGGTGTATCGCAGCCCCAATCGCTATCCCATCTCGGGCAAGGCCCCCCTCTCCCACATCACCTTCGCCCTGCGCAAAAGACGCCTGCGCCGCATTCTGGCCCAGCTGAAGATGACCGATCCCATTCTCTGGGTCTTCCGCTACGATCTGGGGGAGATGATCGGGCATCTGGATGAAAAGCTGGTCATCTATCACGCCGTGGATGAATACGCCGCGTACGCCCTGCCCAACCAGCAGGACGCGGAGGCCCGCCGTCGCAGCATCCAGCAAATGGAGCAGGCCATCATGCGCCGGGCCGATCTGGTGTTCGTCACTGCGGCCACCCTGCTGGAAAGCAAACGCCCCTACAACGAAAACATCTTCCATATCCCCAACGGCGTCGATTACGAGCACTTCGCAACGCCGCCCGGGCGACTCCCCGCGGATGTGGACGCCATTCCGGGCCCGCGCATCGGCTACGCGGGCGCCATCAACGAGAAACTGGACCTGGCGCTGCTGGCCGCCATCGCCCGCCATCGCCCCGACTGGCAACTGATCCTGGTGGGCCCGCCTCTGTTCAAAGACCCGGACGCGCTGAAACCCTTGCAAGCCCTGCCCAACATCCACCTGTTGGGCCGCAAAGCCGTGGACGACCTGCCCGCGTACATGCACGCCTGCGACGTCTGCCTGCTGCCCTACGCCCACAGTCGTTGGACCGAAAACATCAATCCCCTGAAGCTGTACGAATATCTGGCCACGGGTCGCCCCGTCGTCGCCACCGGCATTCCCGCGGTGCAGGATTTCCGCGAAGTCGTGCGCATCGCAGATAATGAGACCGCGTTCATCCGGGCCATCCAACAGGCCCTGGATGAAGACGCGCCCGCCGCCGCGGCCCGCCGACAGGCGGTCGCCCGCCAAAACACATGGGAGCATCGAGTCGAAACGCTCTCCGCCATCATCCAAAGCCATCTCTGCTGAAAAAACCTTCAACACGGAGGCGCAGAGTGCACGGAGGAGGAAAAACGCAGGTTTGGAGAGATTTTTCTCCGTGAACCATCATTATTTTTCTCCGTGTCCTCCGTGTCTCCGTGGTGAAATAATCTTTTTGCAGAGGACGCAAGGTCATCTCGATTGTCCCCCTTCTCAACCATCGCCATGAACGAAACCCCTGAAAGCGCATTCTCCAACTATCTGAAAATCATCACCAAACGCTGGTGGCTTTTCATTCTGCTGCCGGTGGTCACCACCGCGGCCATTCTCATCATCAACGCGGTCAGCGAGCCCGAATATGTGGCCTACGAACGGTTGCAGATTATCCCCAACGACACTCTGGTCGTGCCCCTCTTCTCGCGCACGCCGGTGCTCACCACCGCCCAGCAACTGCAATCGGTGCATGATGACTTCTACGATGTCATTCGCTCCTCATCGGTGGCCTGGAAAACCATCGCCGATCTCAATCTGGATATGTCGGCCGAGGAGCTGATCAAACGCATTGACACCCAGCACGTGTCGGAATTCATCACCGTTTCGGCGAGAATGCCCTCGCCCGAGCTGGCGAAAGAGGTGGTGACAGTGCACACCCAGAACGCCATCGATGCGTTCCGCACGATACGCGTCAACCCGGCCCAATCCACCCTCAAGTTCCTGGATGAACAGGTCGAGGCCCAGGGCAAAGCCCTGGCCGCGGCGCGCGAAGCCCTGCAGAAATTCCAGTTGGAGCACGAAGTCAGCAGTCTGCCCGACGAAATCGCGGCAGAACAGGATTTCCAGCGTCGTCTCACCGCCGAACGGGATCGCCTGCGCACCGAGGCCGCCCGGGCCAAAGCCCTGGCCGCGAGTTTTCAGCAGCAGGCGGATGAAAATCGCAAACAGGCCCGGGAACTGAGCGCCGTCCGCGTTTCCATCCAGCCGCCTACGCCCGCGGCCGCAGCTCCCATCACCGGCACGCAGAGCGTCACCGCGACCGCGACCGTCACCCCCACAGTCACGCCCACGCCCGCGCCCACTGCCACCCCCAATGCCCTCACCCCCGAGATGGCCCAGAAAAAGCGCGAGGCGCTGTTGACGCTGGCCGCGGAGCAGGAGACGAAGGCGCAGGAGCAATTGGCCATCGCGGCCGGGCATGAAGCCGCCATCGCAGACTACGACCGCCTTCTGGATGAGCGGGAGCAGCAGATCGTGTTCCTTTTGGGCCTGCAAGATCAATACGCGGCGCTGGTGAATGAGCTGGATGCGGCCCAGGGCTCTTATGATTTTCTGGTGGACAAAACCAACGAGGCCCGTCTGAAAGTGGCCCAGGGCAGCCAGGGATATCTGGAAGTGGTGACGCCAGCCCGCCAACCCAACGCGCCCACGCCCCGCCACACGTTGCAGATCGTCTTCATCGGCATCCTCGCCAGCCTGCTGGTGGGCCTGCTGCTGGCCTTCTTGCTGGAGATCATCGAACGCAGCGTGCGTTGACGCCATGCGCATTTTGCTCTTTGGCCCTTATCCGCAGCCCGGAGGCGGCGTCACCGGCGGCGTCATGGCGGTGGTGCACGCGCTGGCCCGCTCGCTGGCCCGGCGTCCTGGCGTGCAGGTGGCGGTGGCCGCGGCCTACCCCGGCGAAGAGGAGCGGGTGGAGCAGGACGGCGACATCACCATCTACCGGCTGGCCATCCCGCGTTTGCCCCGCACGCGCGGGCATCGCCGCATTCGGCGCAAGCTGGTGGATGCGGCGCATGATTTCCGTCCCACCATCGTGCACGCCCACGGCGCCGGTTACTACGCTGCCGCAGCCCTGGATGGATTCTGGCCCGTCATCCTCACCATGCACGGAGTCATCCACGAAGAAGCCAGGCGCAGCCAGCCGCGCGGGCTGAAGGACAGGCTGGCCTGGCAATACGACGCCCGCATGGAAGCCCGCGTGCTGCAACGCGCCCGCTACGTCATCGCCATCAGCCCCTACATCCGCCAGATTTTCTCCCATCATCCCCATCTGCAATGGTTCGATATTCCCAATCCGGTGGATGATCCATTTTTCGAGATACAGCGCCGCGCCGAAGCCGGACGCCTGTTTACGCCCGCCCGCATCATCCCCCGCAAAGGCATCGATGCGCTGCTGCGGGCCTTCGCCGCCATCGTTGCCGATTTTCCGCAGGCGACCCTGCGCATCGCTGGCGAAAGCGACTCCATGCCCGACTATGCCGCGGAATGCCGGAGGATTGCCGCGGAGGCGGACGTCGGGCATCGGGTGCATTTTCTGGGCAATCTGAACCGGGACGCCCTGCTGGAGGAGTACAGCCGGGCCGCGGGCGTGGTTCTGCCCGCCCGCCAGGAGACCGCGCCCGTGGCCATCGAGGAGGCCCTGGCCGCGGGCTGCCCGGTCATCGCCACCCGGGTGGGCGGCGTGCCCTGGATGGTCTCGCACGGCGAAAATGGCCTGCTAACGCCTCCCGACGACATCGACGCGCTGGCCGCGGCCCTGGCCCGGTTGTTGACGGGCGGAGAGGAGACAGCCGCCTGGAGCGAGAACGCCCGCGCATCGGCCGCGCCCTATCGTCTGGCCGCGGTGACAGACGCCACCCTCGACGCCTACCAGCGCGTGCTGGCGGGGGGATGACGCCATGAGCCTTCGCATCGCCATGCTCGGCCATTTCCCCTTCGATGCGCCTCCTGCGGGCGGCGTGCAGAGCGTTATCGCCAATCTGCGCAACGAGCTGGCCCGCCGCGAAGACATCGAGCTTCATCTCATCCAGAACCGGCGCGGGGTTCCGGTGGGAACGTTTCGGCGGGAGGGGTGGACC